>JBMZCY010000086.1:0-7566 GCA_049613825.1 Planktomarina sp. | reverse complement strand
ACGGGATGCTAGGTCAGTCATAAATTCGTATGCTGTATCACCGGAACGGTCGCCAACTTCATACGATAGGATCATTTTGCTATCAGCGTCGATTGCAGTCCATGTCCACACGTCACCAGCGCCCACGTTCTTGTCTTTAGCATATACGAACGACCAGATTTCATCACATTCAACGCGGGTGGAACCTACGTTGCGCACTGTGTTGTTGTGATATTTGGCGCAAGCCTCGCCAGCTTCGATAAGCAGCTTTGTCACTGTGTTGATTGACACCCCGACAACGCGGCTGATTGAGCGCATGGAATTGCCTTCAACCATCATGTTGAGGATCATTGCGCGGGTTTTGGTGTCTAGCTTGTTCATACCTAGAATATAGGTATTCAGTAGTTATTTAGCAAGCAAAAAGTTCAGTTTAAATCTGAGCGATTTGATCTGCAAAAATATCCCAGTCTTCATCCAGCATGTCTTCCACGGTATTCTCTGGTAGTTGTAATCTACCAGCCAATTCAGCGATTGTAATTTCACCACTTAACACTTTTTGACGAGATATTACGCGTGCTGCTTTAGGAAAAAGAAGCATTAAGCCTTTTTGCTGAGCCAACACATCGGCGGCAACTTTCATTGTCATTCTAGGTTCTTCACCTACCGCAACATTACCACACAGCACTTGAGCAAGTTCCATGATTTCTTCAGCGTCACTAATCTTAGACACTTTTGAATCGCAAACGTGCACTAGTTCTTTTGCACAAATTATTCTTTGCGTAAGGGGGGCAACATTAGAAGGATAAACTATCAAGGATATCAAATTAGGTTCTGAATACATTCCACCGGAAGGTTCTGTAAATTTGACGTATGTACCCAGTAGTTCGGTTGTATCCATGTCTTCATCGACAACCCTTATTTCGTCTTGATAACCCATTTCGACGAGGGCATCGCAAATTTCTTGAATTTCAATTGGAAATTCTGTTTTTCCGTCGAATTTTGCTTGGAGATTCTTAAACAACCTTACACCTCAAAAAAATAGGCCCGATAAAAATCGGACCTATCACATATAGTTGTCTTGGAACAACTAATTACAGCTTAGATTTATCTAATCCAGTTGATGGTGGATTGTGCGGCATCCCACGGGTCATTGCAGCATCAATAACCCGCTTAGCTTCTTCGCACATTCCTTCTGGGCTTGGGCTAGTGCCACGCAAAAACTTTACGTCTTGCAGCTCACGCCCATTCTCAGTCAGAAGGGCGTGAAGGCCGTCTGAACATAGATTGGTCATTTCATTCCTTCCTTCTTGCCACCTAGCGTTGGCAGCCTGAGTTGCGATCTCTGAACGTCGCTCTCCGTCCAGCTTTTCATAACGGGCTTTCGATCCCGCTATACCACTTTTGCGACGCTTAGGTGACGCATATGTGGCATCTTCGTGTTCACCCGTAGCAATCTGGCCGATCATAACCGCGCAGCCGATTGCATCAGCAGGTCGTTTTTGTCCATTTGGGCCTTTAGGCATTGTTTCCCCTCGAAGCCGACTCGACTGTTCTTGCCATGTCAACTGTAAGTTACGTTTGACACGCTATAAGTACCACAACAATAGCTAATTGTCACCTAGTCTAACTTTCGAGCCCACTATGGTTTTAAAAGTCAAGGTACCTTTACAGGAACAAAATAGTCACATTTAGTTACCATTCAAGAGTACAACTCACAACGCTTACGTTAGGTGTCTGTACCGCGCTGGGCGTTAACGTGACCCTAACTTCTGTGCAAAATACTTTACAGTTTCACGTAATTTCAAACTGAGACACTACCTCTTGTCGGGGGCAGGATGCGCTTTAATTCTATCCAGAACGCGCCCGTTGGAACAACGGGCAGCCCCGGACCGCCCCCACGGTCGGGGGCTTCTCCCCCTCCCGCGGTCCGGGGCCGCCCTTTGAGTGATGCAACATGCAATCAGCCTTATTGATAGGTCACACAGGTGGCATTGGGTCGGCTTTAATGTCTGAAATGGAATCCCGAGGCATAGCAGTCACAGGCCTGTCCCGTTCCACCCACGGTTTTGACCTGCGCCAACCTGAAACCCTCGACACCGTTATGGAGCAAATCCAAGGCTCCTTCGATCTGATTTTCGTGGCTACAGGTGCGTTAGAAATCGACGGAGCCGCACCCGAGAAGACCGTCAAAGCCGTCACCCCTAAATCCATGGCCGACCAATTCGCTGTCAACGCAATCGGCCCTGCAATCGTGCAGCGCCACGCATCCCGCTTGCTGCCCCGTGACAGCAAGACGGTGTTCGCAGTGCTGTCCGCACGGGTCGGGTCCATCACTGACAACAAGGTTGGTGGTTGGATCAGTTACCGCGCGGCGAAGGCGGCGATGAATCAGGTTGTGCATACGGGGGCGATTGAACTGGCGCGGACGCATAAGCAGGCGGTGGCGGTGACGCTGCATCCCGGTACAGTCGAGACAGAATTTACAAAGAAATATCTGGGGCGACATCCGGCAGTTCCGGCGGCGGAGGCGGCGCGTAACCTTATGGATGTGATAGATGGCCTTACCCCCGATCAATCCGGCCAATTCTTTGATTACGCAGGAAAGTCTGTCCCATGGTAAAACTGATCCTTGTCATGGGGGACCAACTGTCCCCCACTGTTGCCGCCCTGAAAGCCGGGAACAAATTCACAGATGTCGTTGTCATGGCCGAAGTGCGGGGCGAGGCACCTTACGTGCCTCATCATCCCAAAAAGATCGCATTCTTGTTTGCTGCGATGCGCAAATTCGCTGCTGAATTGGAACAGGACGGATGGACGGTACATTATACTAAATACGACGATCCCGAAAATTCCCACTCGATCACGGGTGAATTGCTCAAGGCCGCCGAGGCCACAGGCGCGTCCGACGTCATCGCGACAGAAGCAGGTGAATGGCGCGTCATCGACGCACTTAACGGCTGCCCGTTGCAAGTCACCCAACTGGAAGACGACCGCTTTATTGCGACCCATGCTGAGTTTGAGGTATGGGCCGAGGGCCGCAAACAACTGCGCATGGAATACTTCTACCGCGATATGCGCAGGAAGACGGGTCTGCTGATGGTGAATGGCAAACCCGAGGGCGGAAAGTGGAATTTCGACCACGACAACCGCAAGCCTGCCAAGGGGGATCTATTTCGTGAAGGGCCGCTGAAGACGAAACCGGATGCCGTCACGACCGAGGTTCTGGAGCTGGTCGAGCATACCTTCGGCAACAATTTTGGCGATCTGTATCCGTTCTGGTTCGCAACCGATAGGGCAGGGGCGTTGCAGTGTTTGGAGTATTTCATCACGCACCATCTGGCGAAGTTCGGCGACTATCAGGACGCGATGTTGAATGATGACCGCTATCTGCATCATTCGCTGGTTTCGTTGTACATTAACGCGGGATTGCTGGGTCCGTTAGAGGTTTGCCAAGCCGTGGCCGATGCCCATGCCGCTGGCAGTGCGCCAATCAATGCCGCCGAAGGGTTCATCCGCCAGATCATCGGGTGGCGGGAATATATCCGGGGCATCTACTTCCTCGAAGGTCGCGATTACACTAAGCGCAATGAATTGAACCAAACCCGCGACCTGCCTGCGTTCTATTGGGGGGCTGAGACGAAAATGAATTGCGTGTCAAAAGCCGTCGATCAAACCAAAACTGACGCCTATGCCCACCACATCCAACGCTTGATGGTTACTGGCAACTTCGCGCTGCTGTCGGGCGTAAACCCGCACCAAGTGCATGAATGGTATTTGGCCGTCTATGTCGATGCGTTCGAATGGGTTGAAGCCCCGAACACAGTTGGGATGTCCCAGTTCGCCGACGGAGGGATCGTGGCGTCAAAGCCATATGTCTCGGGCGGGGCGTATATCAATCGCATGTCGGATCATTGTAAGCCGTGCCATTATTCGGTGTCTCAGAAAACCGGCGAAAAGGCGTGTCCGTTCAATCTGTTGTACTGGAATTTCCTGAACCGGCACAGTGAACGGTTCGCGGGGAACCCGCGTATGACGCAGATGTACCGGACTTGGGACCGGATGGACGAAGACCGCCGGACCGAAGTGCTGAAAGATGGCGACGCGATATTAGCTAAGCTGGATCGGGGTGAGGTGGTCTAGCCCTGAACGTTGAGAACCACCCAGTGCCGTGTATTTGCAACAACCTTCGCGCCGTCCCGTATCCGGTCGGCCAATGCGCCGCGTTCATGCTTGGGACAGCCGATCAGAAACGAACCCTCTGCCTTGAAGGGTACGATTGTTGCGTTGTCCAGCAAGCGCACACAGACGTCCGCAGAAAACGGGAAAGGGCGACCGGGTTTTAATCCTGATAGCGTCGCATCCGTATACCGCGCGATCGACGGTTCCCCCGGCAGGTCAGCGGCAACAATTCGTTCACTTTGCACTGGCGCCATCTGAGGGGCAGGGGTGCACGCGCTAAAGGTTAGCACTGCGGCGCAAATTAAAAACTTGTTCATTTTGATACCTTACTGGGTGTCGTTACTGGCATCTGGTTGCGTTGTCACAGCCGTGTCTTGATCCAGATCGCCTTCAACCCAGTTGCCTGTTGCTGTTACACCCGATGAATAAGTCATTGTGCCTTCACCCTGACGACGGCCTGACAGGAAGTTGCCTTCGTAGATGTCTCCGTTTGCATAGGTTGCCGTGCCTGCACCGTGGATTTCACCATCCAGCCATGCACCTTCATATTTAAAGCCGTCGGCCATGGCGATGCTGCCCGTACCGGACCGTTGGCCGTCCAAGAACCCACCTGTGTAAGTGGTGCCATCTGCATAGGTTGCGGTGCCCTGACCATTGCGCTTGCCGTCCGACCAGTCGCCTTCATAGCGGTACCCGTCCCCGAACGTCATGATGCCGAACCCCTGGTTTTTGGCGTTCACAAATGCACCTTCATAGACCAACCCGTTAGCATAAGCCGCGCGGCCATTGCCATCAATCACGCCTGCAACCCAGTCGCCTTCATAGGTTGATCCGTCCGGGTAGGTGATTTTTCCTGTGCCATCCGCCAGATCATTCTTGAACGATCCTTCATAGACTGATCCGTCCGGATACGTGACAACGCCCATGCCCTCGATCATGCCATCCTTCCAAGCACCGACGTATTTATATCCATCAGTCCCTGTGAATGTCCCTTGCCCATTGCGACGGTCTGCTGCGAATGCGCCCACATAGACGTCTCCGTTGCCATAGGTTACGCGGCCTGCGCCGTTGCGTTTTCCTTCGACCAAGTTGCCGACATAGATGTCGCCATTGGGCTGGGTTAACGTGCCCATCCCTGTGATCTTGCCCGCGTCCCAATCGCCTTCGTATGTCAAACCGCTGGGCATGGTCAGTGTACCTGTGCCGCTGCGTTTATCGGCAACTAATGCGCCCACGTACACGGCACCGTCAGGATAGGTGATGGTGCCCGCCCCGTCTTTCAGGCCGTTCTGCCATTCCCCGTCATATTTGTATCCGGTGGTTGAGGTCAGAATACCCGCACCGTGATGCATGGCATTTTTGAAATTACCCTTAAACGTAATGTCATTTGCATAACGTGCAATGCCGGCCCCGTTGATTTTCCCGTCAACCCAACTGCCTTCATAGGAGCCGCCATCGGCATAGGTGATCTTGCCATTCCCTTCGGGTTTGCCGGCTGCGAATTCACCTTCGTAGATGGACCCGTTAGGGAATTTTGCAATGCCGTTGCCGCGAATTTCACCATCGGACCAGTCGCCAGAATATTCATACCCGTTGGGCAGGCGGTAGGTTCCAGTGCCGTGTTGCAGGCCGTTGCGGAACGTTCCTTCATAGAAACCACCATCTTCGTATTGTTTGGTCTGCACGGACGATGTTTGTGCCGTCGCTGCCCCCGCAAGCAAAACGATGCTAGCGATAACAATCCCTGTGGTCTGTTTCAATGACATGGCGGTCCGCCCTCCTTGTAGAATCTTTTAGTTAAGGAACCGTAGAGTGTGATTTTCAATCGGGCAACGACTTATAAGGGGGTAAGGCCTTCCCCATCGCGATGTCTCTGATAGATATGCGATAACCTGCCAATACGACGGAGTGCTGGGTATGTCTGACCAATTCAAGCTGACGATGGCGCAGTTGAACCCGACTGTGGGCGCTTTGGCGTCGAATGCGGCCAAGGCGCTGGATGCTTGGACCCACGCCAAAACTGCCGGTTCCGACATGGTTATGCTGCCTGAAATGTTCATAACAGGCTATCAGGTGCAGGATTTGGTGATGAAGCCCGCGTTCCACCAAGACGCAATGGCCCATATCGAACAGCTGGCCAAGGATGCAGCCGACGGCCCCGCGCTGGGCATTGGCGGCCCGTTTGCGGATCATACAGGGCTGTATAATGCGTACTTCATCCTAAAAGACGGTGCTGTTCAAACTGTTGTGAAAAAGCACAATCTACCGAATGAAACTGTGTTTGATGAAGTCCGTTTGTACGACACAGACGGCATCACAGGTCCGTATTCAGTTGGGCCTTTGCGCATTGGCACCCCGATTTGCGAAGATGCATGGCACCCAGAAGTAGCCGAGGCACAAGCGGAATCCGGGGCTGAAATCCTGTTGGTGCCCAATGGGTCGCCCTATTATCGCGGCAAGATGGACACCCGTATGAACCATATGGTTGCGCGGACGGTCGAAACAGGTTTGCCGCTGGTTTACCTGAACATGGTCGGCGGTCAGGATGATCAGGTGTTTGATGGCGGATCATTCGTTCTGAATGCAGGTGGTCAGATGGCCGCGTCGATGCCTGTGTTTGACGAAGGCTTGATGGATGTTGTGTTCAACCAGACCGATGACGGCTGGGTGGCCGAAGATGGCGTGAAGGCTGACTGGCCGGATAGTATGGAGCAGGATTACCGCGTAATGGTCTGTTCCCTGCGTGATTATATGGGCAAGACGGGATTCAAATCTGTGTTGCTGGGTCTGTCTGGTGGCATCGATTCTGCGATTGTTGCCACCATCGCGGTGGATGCGTTGGGGCCGGAAAATGTGAATTGTTATATGCTGCCGTCTGAATATACCTCGCAAGCGTCGCTTGATGATGCGGCATCGGTGGCACATGCGCTTGGCTGTAAGTTGGACACCATTCCTATTGCCGGGCCAAGGGCTGCGATTACCGAAACCTTAGCGCCTTTCTTTGTGGGAACGGACGAAGGTTTGACCGAAGAAAATCTGCAATCGCGTCTGCGCGGTTTACTGTTGATGGCGATGTCGAACAAGTTCGGGCACATGCTGCTGACCACCGGAAACAAATCCGAAGTCGCCGTGGGATACGCGACGATCTATGGCGATATGTCGGGCGGGTATAACCCGATCAAAGACATGTACAAAACCCGTGTGTTTGATGCCTGCCGCTGGCGCAACGAAAATCACCGCCCCTGGATGCTTGCCCCGGCGGGAGAGGTGATTGCAAACCGCATCATAGACAAGCCACCTTCTGCGGAACTGCGCGATGATCAGCGTGATGATGACAGCCTGCCACCATATGAAATTCTGGACGGTATTCTGACCATGCTGATCGATGAAGATGCCAGCGTCGCTGAT
>JBMZCY010000085.1:0-7651 GCA_049613825.1 Planktomarina sp. | reverse complement strand
CGTACAGCGCACAATTGGACCATGTAAGGCAGCTCTAAAAGACGCTGGTCTTTCAGCTGGTGAAATTGATGAAGTTGTTTTGGTTGGCGGTATGACCCGTATGCCAAAAGTTATCGAAGAAGTGACCAAGTTCTTTGGCAAAGAGCCTAACAAAGGCGTGAACCCAGACGAAGTGGTTGCAATGGGCGCGGCTATTCAGGCCGGTGTTCTGCAAGGTGACGTAAAAGACGTTGTCTTGCTTGACGTTACGCCGTTGTCCTTGGGCATTGAAACATTGGGTGGTGTGTTCACGCGTCTTATCGACCGGAACACAACGATCCCGACGAAGAAATCCCAAGTGTTCTCCACGGCTGAAGATAACCAAAATGCTGTGACTATTCGCGTGTTCCAAGGTGAGCGTGAGATGGCGGCAGACAACAAGATTTTGGGTCAATTCAACCTGGAAGATATTCCACCCGCACCACGTGGCATGCCACAGATCGAAGTGACATTTGACATCGACGCCAACGGCATCGTGTCTGTTGGGGCCGCTGACAAAGGTACGGGCAAGGAACATAAGATCACGATCCAAGCATCCGGTGGTTTGTCTGATGACGACATCAACGCAATGGTCAAAGACGCTGAAGCAAATGCAGAAGCCGACAAAGATCGTCGTGAGTTGGTCGAAGCAAAGAACCAAGCCGAAAGCCTGATCCATTCCACGGAGAAAGCAGTGGAAGAGCATGGTTCAAAAGTTGACCCAACCACGGTTGAGGCAATCGAATTGGCAATTGCTGCGCTGAAGGATGAGCTGGAAACAGAAAATCCAGAAAAGATCAAATCTGGCATCCAAAACGTGACCGAGTCTGCCATGAAATTGGGCGAAGCGATCTATAAATCCAGCCAGGAGGCCGAGGCCAATGGTGACGTGGATGATGGACCAGTAATGGATGACGACATCGTTGATGCCGACTTCGAAGATCTGGATGGCGACAAGCGCGGCTAACGCCAGCAGCGGAACACCAAGAACCGATCTGCAAGCGCGCAGGTCGGTTTTTCAGTTCCAAAGGGGAATATCGAAATGTCTAAAACCGATTATTACGAGACCCTAGGCATCGCCAAAGGCGCTGATGCTGACGAAATTAAAAAGGCCTATCGCCGCAAGGCGAAAGAGCTGCACCCAGATCGTAATTCCGACAACCCAAATGCCGAAGCCATGTTCAAAGATGCGAACGAGGCTTACGAGGTTCTTAAAAGCCCCGAAAAGAAAGCCGCGTATGATCGTTATGGTCACGCCGCCTTTGAAGGTGGCATGGGTGGTGGCGGACGCGCAGGTGGCTATGGCGGCGGTCAGGGCGATTTTGCAAGCGCGTTTTCCGATGTCTTTGACGACCTTTTTGGCGACTTTATGGGTGGCGGTCGTGGTGGCGGACGCCAGCGTGCGGCACGTGGGTCTGATCTGCGATACAATTTGCGTGTCACCTTAGAAGAAGCGTTTTCCGGCCTGCAAAAAACCATCAACGTTCCAACCACCGTATCTTGTGATGGATGCAGTGGCACAGGCGCAGAAGGTGGAAGCGAGCCGACCACATGCGGAACATGCTCTGGCATGGGTAAAGTTCGCGCCCAACAAGGGTTTTTCACTGTTGAACGCGCCTGCCCAACCTGTTCTGGCACTGGCCAGGTGATCAAAAACCCATGCACGAAGTGCCGTGGGGCTGGGCGCACTGAAAAAGAGCGGGCGTTGTCCGTCAACATCCCAGCAGGTGTTGAAACTGGTACACGTATCCGCCTTGCTGGCGAAGGCGAAGCAGGCATGCGCGGCGGTCCTGAAGGGGATTTGTACATCTTTATCGAGGTGGATGAGCATAGCATTTTTGAACGTGACAGCCTGAACCTGTTCTGCCGCATTCCTGTGTCCATGACCTCCGCCGTTCTGGGCGGTGATATCGAGGTGCCGACAATCGACGGTGGACGCAGCCGCGTCAAGATACCAGCCGGCAGCCAATCTGGTCGTCAGATGCGCCTACGGTCCAAGGGTATGCCTGCGATCCGCGGATCTGCAGCCGGTGACATGTTCATCGAGTTGCAAGTGGAAACACCGGTCAACTTATCCAGCCGCCAAAAAGAACTGCTGCGCGAGTTTGATGAGCTGTCAAAAAATAACAGCCCAGAAAGTGATAGTTTTTTCACCAAGGTCAAAGGGTTTTGGGACGGAATGAAGGGGCACGATTAAGCCACCGTTAACCGGAATCGGGTGACGCTGATACCTATGTCAGCGCACCCAAATCTGTTTGAATCATTGAACGCATTTTCGAATGACGAGATTCTGTTGCATCCCAAAAATGCCGGATCAATCCCATCGTATCTGCGCGATCATCGCAAACGGCTGCGCACCCGATTTATGGCCGGGGGTGCAGATACCATGCCCGATTATGAAATGCTGGAGCTCGTTCTATTTCGCGCGATACCACGGCAAGATGTAAAACCATTGGCACGCCGCCTTTTGGATATCTTTGGCGACTTCAACAGGGTTGTTTCGGCAAACCCTCAACGCTTGCAAGAAATAAAGGGCGTTGGTGACGCCGTTGTTCTAGAACTAAAAGTGATTGAGGCATCGACCCATCGCATGGTCAGATCCAAAATTTTGGAACGCCCGGTGATTTCGAGTTGGGATGCGGTTTTAGATTACTGTCACACAACAATGGCCCATAACGAAACCGAACAATTTCGTGTTCTATTCCTCGACAAGAAGAACATTTTAATCGCCGATGAAAAACAGGCCCAAGGCACTGTGGACCATGTTCCAGTGTACCCAAGGGAGGTCGTGAAACGCGCACTGGAATTAAATGCATCTGCCCTGATACTGGTGCATAATCACCCATCTGGTGACCCAACCCCATCAGAGTCGGACATCAACGTCACACGCCAGATAAACGAAGCGGCGTCTGCGTTAAGCATTGTACTTCACGATCACCTAATAATCGGAAAATCAACCGAAGTCAGTTTTAGATCTGGCGGATATCTTTAAGGATTCTATTTAACCCAGATTTCCACGCGACGGTTTTGGTGTTGGCCCCATTCGGTGTCGTTACATGCCAGGGGAAGTCCTTCGCCAAACCCCACGGCCCTAAATGCCTCTTTGGGTGGGGCATCATCGCCCATTAGCGTCCGGATGGTGCCGCGCAGGGCCTGCGCCCGATCCAACGAAATTTGTAGATTTCCCTCCGCGCTTCCCTGGCTATCACTGAAGCCTGCAAAAATGATATCGCGCCCGCTAAATCGACCATCTTTTAGCAAACTCGCCAGAAACCCAAGATTCGATTGGGAGCCTTCGTCCAGAAAACGCGTTCCGTCCAGAAAACGGAAGGTCAGGGACAAACGCCCATGGCCATACAGCCCCCTCACGGCTTCGCGAAGATCAGTGGCCCGCATTTCATCGTCAGTATTCAAAATTGCATGGATCAATGGGCCGTCAGGACCACTCATCGTGGTCTCCGTCGGTGTTCGACTTGTGTAACCCACCTGAGCTATTTTTTCCTGCGCAGCAGCGGTCAACAGAAAACCCCAAAAATCCCGAGCCACCGGCGGTAACTTCACCGGCGCAGCAACCAAATACAACGGCGCTTTCAGTGGCTGTGCCGATTGATCTAAGTCATGTTCACTGGCAATCTGATTGCAGGTGGCGATGAGTTCTACTTCCTGTTGTCCTGCCAAATTGTTCGGGGAAATACGAAGGACACCTGGGGCCAAATCAGAAAACGTATGCAAGCTGGGGGTAGCAGACGTAAACCCAAGCTGTTGGCGAAGGGCCGAAACACTGTCAAAGTCACCACGCAACACCACAGGTACCGGGTCACCGTCCTCTTGCGACGCAGGCCAAAACGCTGGTGCGCTTTCGGTCATCGAGATCAGATCTTTTACCGTGATTTGTTCGATTGGGTTTCCGGGGGTTGTAAACAACCTGAGCGCTTCCCAACCCATTACGGTTGTACGAACAGCATTATCATTGCCACGATCATACCTTGAAGAAATCGCCAAAGTTTCGCCTGGTGTCAAACTCCGCCGCGCCATCACAAAATGCGATTTTCCAAACAACATATCGGCCACGCCCTGCGCCGTGCTGCTAAGTGTTAGTCGAAAAACCGCAACGTCCTTTTGAGTGTTTTGCGTTCGAAAACGAATAGAGATGACACCCGTTTCCTCGGTCGTGGCTTCGATTTCATACTTTCTGATACGTGCGAATTCTTCAATGAGGGCCGGCATCAAAACCTCACCCAAGCTGGTAGCGCCCGAGATATTTACGACGGGAACCAACCCCGCTTCGGTTGGGCACCCCTCACCGTCACAAGTGGTCGTTTCACTTGCCATCGACAAAACCCCAAATCGAGTTTCGACCTGATAGGTATCCCCATCAAAAGCGACGAGGTTACCACTGACAGAGAATGACCCATCGGATAGCGTCAGCCGAACAGGGTCCGCCGCAGCTGCACCAACAGAAATAAACACAAAAAGTGCGACCCGGACGGTCGCACATATTATTTTTACCACTGTAAGCCCCCCAGAGTAACCTTGGTTAGTTCAGGGCAAGTTTCATCGTTTCCACCAAATTATTCAACACCAGAAACTCACCAATCGCCTGACAATCTGGAATATTGAGGATCAAATCGTGAATTACCAATCCCTTGCCTGCGGTAAATTGCAAAGTTTGCGCATCAACATCACGATGACAGTTGTTGCGGTTAATCTCCGCCTCGACCGACATCTCTATCTGACCCGTACGTTGGGTTATGCCTGTTGGAAACGTGTACACCTCGGCCAACAGCGGGTTGGGCGCAGCGGGGTCACCCAACTGCATCAAGAATCCGCCATCACCGGCCGCAGCGACGCTAACACTTTGTGGTGAACCCGCCCAAACATGGCCTGTCTGATTATACGTGGCACCATACTCAAACGCATGAAACTCTAAACCCGTATCACCCTGCCACTGCAGTACGACGCGGTCATAATAATCAATGGACGGCGACGTCACATCCACAGATTTCCCATACCCGTTAGAAAGGGCAACTAAAATTGAAGAGTTCAGTTTCAATGCAGGTACCTGAAACTGTGCCCGTCCCTGCGCATCAGTCAGTATCGAAAACATCATACCTTCGTGGTGCACTGTCACACGGTCATTACTTGAACAAGGCGCGCTCAATATCACGTCAATAATCGCGGCCGCACCTGGTGCTGCCAACAGGCTTACATCACACGCTGAGCTAGCAGCGATCGCATTTCCGCCGCTGGGAACATCATCGCCAAGCGAGGACGTCAGCTGAATATCACTAATCCCCAAACCGCCGGTCGTGTTGGGTGCAACCTGCGTCACCGGAAGAATCAATTGCGCTTGTGTTTGTTCAGGTTGGCCAACAGTTTCAATCGGTGCCAAATCCACCGCCGTTTCCGGTTGCGCATACATCGCAGATAGGTGCGATGAATCGCTGTTTTGCATCACAAAACCGATTGCGGCGGCCACTGCCAATGCCCCACCCATGATTACGAGTCGGGGTAGTGGGGAACGTCCATATGCAAACATTTCGAACCTCCTTAGGCTTTTCTAAGGGGTAATTTGCACGATGATGGTGTTCGAAGATGGGCACGAAAGCGGAGTCTTGAAGGTTTGTTATGGGCCTAAAGTAGGATTCATTTGGGCAAGAATCGGGCGCACCAATTCTTGCCCACAAAGTTTTCCACAGGTTCAGTCGTTAAATTTTGCCGTGGCAATGTTTGAATTTCGCACCAGATCCACAGGGACATGCATCATTACGCCCAGGGTTGCCCCATGTTGTTGGATCGTTTTCATCAAACACGGCATCACCCGTCTGCGCAGCATCCGCCTGTTTTTGCAAAGCCGCCTGCTGGCGCATCATTTCATCCATCATTGCTTGCTGTTCTTCCGGCGAACGCATGCGCACATGACCCAAAACCTGGCTGACCTGCGATCGCAAGCCATCCAGCAAACTTTCGAACAATTGGAACGATTCGGTTTTGTATTCATTCAACGGGTCACGCTGTGCGTAGCCACGAAAGCCAACTACCGATCGCAAATGTTCCAACGTCAACAAATGTTCACGCCACTTACCATCCATGGTTTCCAACAAAACCTGCTTTTCGATCAGGCGCATATTTTCCGGCCCAAAATCCACGGCTTTTTTCGCCATGAAATCGTCAACCGCATCTTCCAATTTGTCGCGTACGGCGTCGTCATCGACGCCCTCTTCGGCGGCCCACGCGATTACAGGCGCCTCAACACCCAAACGTTCCAATACCGCAGCTTGGAGCCCCTGAGTATTCCATTGATCCGCATATGATTTCGGTGGCATGAATTCGGTAACCAGATCATCGATGACCTGGTGACGCATGTCTTGTGTGATTTCCGCAAGATCAGCGGTTTCCATTATCTCGCGACGCTGCCCAAAAATGACCTTCCGTTGGTCGTTCATGACATCATCAAATTTCAACAGCTGCTTACGGATGTCAAAATTGCGACCTTCGACCTTGGCTTGCGCCCGTTCCAACGACTTGTTCACCCATGGGTGCACAATCGCTTCGCCCTCTTTCATACCAAGGGAATTTAGAACCTTCTCCAAACGTTCAGACCCAAAAATACGCATTAGATCGTCGTCAAGTGACAAGAAAAATGAGCTGCGGCCCGGATCACCTTGGCGACCAGATCGGCCACGCAGCTGATTATCAATACGGCGGGATTCATGACGTTCGGTGGCCAACACGTACAAGCCACCGGCCGCTTTCACGGCTTCCTCGTCTTGAACATGCTCTGCTTCGATCTTGGTACGAATCTCATCCGGATTGGCATCTGGATTGGCGGCAATTGCTTCCATAATTTTAAATTCGACGTTGCCGCCCAATTTAATATCCGTGCCGCGACCCGCCATATTGGTTGCGATTGTAACTGCGCCCAATTTACCAGCATCCCCAACAATCTGTGCTTCCTGCTCATGCTGACGTGCGTTCAACACGTTGTGGGTAATGCCGGCCTGGGTCAGCAAATCCGATAACATCTCGGATTTTTCAATTGATGTGGTCCCAACCAATACTGGTTGCTGCTTTTCATGGGCTTTTTGAATGGCCTTGACCACCGCGCCATATTTTTCTGCCGTGGATCGATATACTTGATCGTCCTCATCCACGCGGGAAACGCCGCGATTGGTAGGCACCTCGACAACACCCAAACCGTAAATTTCGGCAAATTCATCTGCTTCGGTCACCGCGGTTCCGGTCATCCCACCCAATTTGTTGTACAAACGGAAATAGTTTTGAAATGTGACAGAGGCCAACGTGACATTTTCGGCTTGGATATTACATCCTTCTTTCGCCTCGATCGCCTGATGCAGGCCATCGGACAAACGGCGACCTGCCATCATGCGGCCGGTGAACTCATCAATCAACACAACTTCGCCATCACGTACGATATAATCTTTGTCGCGCGTGAACAATTTATGGGCCCGCAGTCCCTGGTTCACATGATGCACAATTGTTGTGCTTTCTGGATCATACAACGACTGCCCTTCTGGCAATACGCCAGACGTGGACAGTGTTTCTTCTAACCATTCGTTACCCTCATCGGTAAAGGTAACGTTTTTAGTTTTTTCGTCCAAAGTAAAATGTT
>JBMZCY010000084.1:0-7666 GCA_049613825.1 Planktomarina sp. | reverse complement strand
AGCCTCGGCATGAATAATCTGAAAAAGACGATTGTCGGGGCGACGACCTATGACCGATCCGCCTGTGTGGTTGGTGTGGTTCATCTGGGGTTCGGCGCGTTTCATCGTGCGCATCAAGCCGTTTATTTGGATGATTATATGCAGGCATCCAGCGATCTGGCGTGGGGCATTGCTGCCGTGAATTTGCGCGGGTCCGAAGCCGGGCATTTCGCTGATGCCGCCGCTGATATTACGCGGCATGACGGGTATTTTTTGAAATCATACTCTTTCGACGGAGCCGTCGAATTACGCCGTGTGCGCAGTCATGTCGCCTTTGCCGATTGGAGCATAGATAGCGATAACGCAGAAGACTGGCTTGCTGCGAAATCTGTGCATTTGGTCACCGTCACAGTGACTGAAAGTGGATATTACACTGATCCGAACGGCGATCTGGATCTGTCGGACACCATTATTGCAGCCGAAATTTCAGGCGGTGAAGCGATCTCTGTTTACGGATATCTGCGTGCTGCGTTGACGAAACGTATGATGGCCAATGGCGCGCCGTTGACCATCGCCTGCTGCGATAACATCCGTCAGAATGGCAAGATGCTGTACCGCAATTTGCTGGCTTACTTAGATGCTTGCGGTGACAAAGACCTGTCCACATGGGTCGCTGCAAATGTTGCGTTCCCCTGTTCTATGGTCGACCGGATCACCCCGCGCAGCCCCGATGATTTGGGGGCAGAACTGTCCACGTTGATTGGCAAAGACGTCACATCCCCGATTATGGCGGAAGATTTCGTGCAATGGGTTTTGCAGGATACTGATACAGCCCCCATGCCCGATCTGGCGCAGTCTGGCGTGACTGTGACCAACGATGTTGACCCTTACGAAGAAACCAAAATCCGCGTCTTGAACGGCGGCCATACGGCCCTGACCTATATGGCTGCGTTGGAAGGGATCGAAACATTCGATGCTGCCATGCGCGATCCGGTTTTGCTGGAACACTTCATGCGGTTCGAGCAGGACGAGGTGCTGCCAGCCATTACCATCGACCTGCCGTTTTCCAAACGTGATTACCTGACCCAGATCAAGCAACGCTTTGGCAACCGTGCTATTGGCGATACTGCTGCCCGCATTTGTGCGGATGGTATGGCTAAGTTTCCGATTTTCATACGCCCGACGCTGGAAGGCTGCCTAAAGCAAGGCATTTTGCCCATCCATACCATCCGCAGCATTGCCAGCTGGCACCAGTTTGCAGTGCATGTGGCGGTGGGCAAAATTCCGTTCCGCTATGTTGAACCCAGCTGGGACATCTTGAAAGACATGCTGGGCACTGATGCGTTCATCACCAGTCGTCAATTGTGGGGCGACCTGCCTGACACCTATCCCGAATTTACCGCGACTTTGCGGTCCGAACTTAAAGAAAGTGAACTGAAATGGCCGGTTTAACCCTTCGCGACGTCCGCAAAAGCTATGGTGAAGTGCAGGTTATGCACGGTGTTGATCTGGACATCGAAGATGGCGAATTCGTTGTTTTCGTTGGCCCGTCAGGCTGTGGCAAGTCCACCCTGCTGCGTATGATCGCTGGACTGGAAGAAATCACTGACGGGACTGTTGCCATTGGTGACCGCGTTGTGAATGCGGTTGCTGCGGCCAAACGCGGCGTGGCGATGGTGTTCCAGACCTACGCGCTGTACCCGCATATGTCTGTGTACAAGAACATGGCGTTTGGTTTGAAGCAGGCCAAAACCGACCCTAAGGAAATCGAACGTCGCGTTTCAGCGGCGGCGCAGATCTTGCAGCTGGAAGATTATCTGGACCGCGCCCCACGGAATTTATCCGGTGGTCAGCGTCAACGTGTGGCCATTGGCCGTGCGATTGTTCGTGATCCCGAAGTGTTCTTGTTCGACGAACCATTGTCAAACCTTGATGCGGCCTTGCGTGTCCAGACTCGTCTTGAAATCGCGAAACTGCATGAACGTCTTGGCAACACGATGATCTACGTGACCCACGATCAGGTCGAAGCCATGACTTTGGCAGACAAGATTGTTGTGCTGCGTGACGGTCGCGTGGAACAAGTGGGATCCCCGATCACGCTGTACAACGAACCTGCGAACATGTTCGTGGCGCAGTTTATTGGCAGTCCGAAGATGAACTTCTTTGAACCTGCTGATCTGGGTGCTGCGGCATCTGATATGTGTGGCGCGGGTCAGGTGTTTGGCGTTCGTCCCGAACACATGATGCCAGTATCGGAAGCTGACGCATGGGTTAGCGGCACATTGGAACTGGTCGAAAATCTGGGCGAATATGCATTGGTGCATATGAAAACGCTGACAGGCAAGGACTTCATTGCGAAGACTGAACTGCCACCAGTCGCCAAGACTGGCGACATGCTGCACTTCAGCGGTATCGCCGCGAAGACACATTTGTTTGACGCATCAACAGAACTGCGTCTGGCCTAAAAGGGACGCGCTATGATCCTTTGCTGCGGTGAAGCCCTGATTGACATGATCCCCGATGCAACTGCGTCGGGGGGAACGTGCTTGGTTCCAAAATCCGGTGGGGCTGTGTTCAACACCGCCATTGCGCTGGGGCGTTTGGGGGCGGATGTTGGCCTGTTCACAGGTGTGTCCGACGATATGTTCGGCCGACAGCTTGCGGGGGATTTGACGGCTAGTAACGTGCGCACAGATCATCTTGTCACATTGGATGCCCCAACCAGTTTGGCGTTTGTTGAACTGACAAACGGGCAGGCGTCTTACACATTTTATACCAAAGGCGCTGCGGACACGGTGATTGAACCGTCCCATTGTCCCGAAGTGACTGGGTTGGACGCCATGTTCTTTGGCGGGATCAGCCTGTGTAGGGACCCGGCTGCTTCGACTCTGTCTGGCTTGATGCAAAAGGCGGCGAAGGCCGGAGTTGTGACCATGATTGACCCTAACATTCGGACGTCATTTATCAGTGATGAAGCGGCCTATCGTGCTCGCTTAGCGGATATGTTGCACGTGGCGGCCATTGTAAAACTATCGGATGAAGATTTGGCATGGTTGGCTGAAACTGGTGACAGTATTCCAGAACAGGTTCAGTCCTTAAATCTGCAACCTGACACGCTGGCGCTGATCACAGAAGGCGCAGATGGGGCGACGATTTACAAATCAGGCGTGCCAATTGCGCATGCAGCAGCGCAAAAGGTGGCTGTGGCGGATACCATTGGTGCCGGGGATACATTTAACGCGGGCTTTCTACAGTCTTTGAAAACCGCTGGTGTCTTGTCCAAATCAGGTTTGGCCGCAGCATCCGCCGCGACTGTGCAGAGTGCTGCGGAATACGCCAACGCCTGTGCGGCGATCACGGTATCCCGTCAGGGCGCAAACCCGCCTTGGGCATCTGAACTATAGGTCCATCTAAAGCGGCGGTGACACGTCGCTTTTACACTGCCTTCATCCTTCAAAATCGCTAAAGACAGACCCATGATTGCCGAAGGACTTGGGACATGGCTGTATTGCTTGGCGTGGATACTGGTGGAACGTACACGGATGCGGTTCTGATACAGGACGAAGAAACGGTCATTGCATCCGCAAAGTCCCTGACCACGCGCCATGATCTTGCTGTGGGGATCGGCAAAGCCATCCGGGCTGTTCTGGACGAAAGTCAGGTTGATCCTGCCGATATCTCGCTTGCTTCGCTGTCCACGACACTTGCCACTAATGCACTTGTCGAAGGGCAGGGGGAACGTGTGGGGTTGGTCTATATTGGGTTCAAAGAACAAGATCTTGCCACCCATGGACTGACTGATGCGCTGAAGGGCGATCCAGCGGTTCTTGTGGCAGGTGGGCATGATCATTCGGGCAACGAAGTGGCAGCATTCGATGTGGATGCTTTGCATGAATGGTTGAATGGCGAAGGAAAAACTGTGTCTGCCTATGCCGTTGCATCCCAGTTCGGCACCCGAAACCCGGCGCACGAATTGGCCGCAGCAGAGATTATCGCGCAAGCCACAGGGCAACCCGTATCGCAGTCGCACCAATTGTCCGCCAAATTGAACGGTCCTAAACGCGCGCTGACTGCCATTTTGAATGCGCGTTTGATCGGAATGATCGACCGTCTGATCGCACAAGCGACGGGCGAGCTGAAATCCCTTGGCATCCAAGCGCCTTTGATGGTCGTGCGCGGTGATGGGGCCTTGATAGGTGCAGATGTGGCCCGCACTCGCCCGATTGAAACGATCCTTTCCGGCCCTGCCGCATCGATCGTAGGGGCACGGTGGTTGACGGGGGCGGATGTTGCCTTGGTGTCGGACATTGGTGGCACCACAACGGATGTTGCCGTACTGCGCGATGGCAGGCCAACAATCGACCCCGCAGGCGCGCGTGTTGGTCCCTACCGCACAATGGTTGAAGCAGTTGCCATGCATACGACAGGGTTGGGCGGCGACAGTGAAGTGCACTTTATTTCCGAAGGTCTGGCAGGCGGTGTGACGCTTGGCCCCCGCCGCTGCATCCCGATCAGTTTGATCGCGTCGGAAGCACCGGACGTGGTTCTGCCTGCCTTGGAACGCCAAGTCGCCGCAGCCCAGCCAGGCGAACATGACGGTCTTTTTGTCCGCGCTGTCCCCAATGTATCTCGTAATGGGATTGGCCCGCGCGAGGCGACCTTGCTGGATCGGATCAGCGACGCGACCCACCCCTTAGGCACCATCATCCAATCGCGGTTGGAAATGTCTGCATATCGCCGCCTAATCGACCGTGGCCTTGTGCAAGTGGCCAGTCTAACCCCGTCAGATGCATCCCATGCTTTGGGGCTGACGGATACGTGGGACCAAACCGCCGCGCGGATGGCGTTAGAGATTTTTGGCCGCCGCAGGACAGGCGCAGGCAATCGTTTGGCGGCAGACCCGTTGGATATGGCGCGGATCATCATAGACAGGCTGACCCATCAAACCGGTCTGGCCCTTTTGGAATGTGCTTTTACCGAAGAAGACACACCCTTTGGGCTCGCCCCCGCTGATCTGGCACGACATGTGCTGACACAACGGGGGCTCGGCGGACATGACGGGCTGGTGCGTCTTGAAACCGGTCTTGCCGTCGATGTGATCGGGTTGGGTGCCTCTGCGGCCACGTATTATCCGGCGGCAGGGCAGTTGTTGGGCTGTAAGATGATTTTACCTGAACATGGCAGTGTGGCGAATGCCATCGGCGCAGTCGTCGGGCGGGTAACAATCCGCAAACGCGGTACGATTACGGCGCCGGGTGAAGGTCAGTTCCGCGTGCATCTGGATGGTGCGCCAGAGGTGTTTACATCGCAAGACGACGCGTTTGCACGGTTGACGGACTATTTGACTGCCCTTGCCCGTGTGGATGCTGTGACCTCTGGCGTGGACAATATCGACCTCGCAACGTCATACGATATTAAACAGATCAAAGCTGAAAGCCGCGATGTGTTTCTGGAGGCCACGATTACAGTCGAAGCATCAGGCAGGCCGCGGATTGCGTCCGGTTAAGGGAGCAGCCAAATGATCAAAAGTCAGATAACCTTTAAACAGTTAGAGGCCTTTGTCTTCATTATAGACATGGGTACATTCCGGGCGGCAGCGACGGCGTTGGGAACAACGCAACCTAACATTTCTGCACGCATAAGCGCATTGGAAACGGCGCTTGATACAACATTACTAACGCGCAATGCGGGATCAATTAATCTTACAGAAAACGGCGAAAAGTTACTGTTAAAAGCACGTGATGTTTTATGGGCAGGCGAAGCATTTATCGAAGAGGCCAGCCGCCAATCATTGATCGAAGAAACCCTGCGATTGGGAGTGACTGAACTGGTTGCATGCAGTTGGTTGCGGGATTTTTTGCGCCTGATGAAAGATGCGTATCCAAACCTGAAGATCCAGTTAGAGGTTGATATCTCGACCGCGATTGATGCCCGCCTAACCCAAGGGTATCTGGATTTGGCCCTACAAACAGGTCCTTTTCGATCAAGTGTGTTTAAAGACGAACCCTTGGGGGGCGAGGCGTATTGCTGGGTCGCAAATGCCGCTATCAGCAAACGTCTTGGCGATGTGCCTGACCTTGTCGCCTTGTTCGATTGTACGATCATAACCCACGCAAAGCACACGCAATCCTCTGCTGCGCTACATACTTTGGCTGCGGACAAAGGACTGCCGATGGGGAAGATTGTTCATTCCAACGCGCTGCTTGCCTGCGTACCGATGGCGTTGGAAGGCATGGGTGTTGCTTTGCTGCCGGAACGGTTGGTCGCCTCTGACATTTCTGCGGGCGAATTGCACAAAGTCGAAGCGGGATGGTTGCCACAGCCATTGTCATTCTTTGCGCGCTTTGCACCGGGGAAAGCACCGCTGTATGTGCGCAAAGCTGCGGGCCTTGCGGCGCAGGCGATGCAGCTGAACGTTCAGTAAGCTGTTCGATGTTTGGCCGTGCGCCGGTAAATTCACTTATCATCGGATTGGGGGGCGACTGCGATAACCTTGGTGATTGGCACCATGCCGGCTTATTAGCGGGTTCTGCTGATGTCGGTAGGTGGTATTTGAACCATACCAGCTCTGAATCTAATGCACGGCGATGGTTGCGCCTGGTGGGACAAACATAAACGATGGTTGGCGTGCTTCAAAGGTCAAACGCCTTTATTATGGCCTTATGTATAATTGATAGGGTCCCCAAATGCGTTGATCAAGATTGCTCTGACCGTTGTCAGGAACATCGTCTAATCGCCGAGCAATATCATTTTTCCTTATCAACCCGTGGCGCCGATTTTTGGGCTGAAACTTATTCAGATGTGTTTTTTAGTGTTTACCCAAAAGGACTGGCTTTAAGTAAAAGGGATCCATTTATGCCTGATACTATCCGTAAAAAAGGCATTCGATTCTTTCGATCAGCCTAACATCTGACAAATGACATGACGATCTGAACCTTGATGATTGTGTCGCCCAATTTGAATGTTTTGCGGATATCGATCCTGTGTCTATGGATTATGTGAAATGTGACTGGCGGGCCGAAGGCCGGTCCAAGCAGGTTAGCTTTTCACGATAGGTGGAATTGGTTCTTCGCTGTTTTTTTGACTTTGGTGCACAGGGATTAGCTAATCCAGACGTTAAGGACACATCTTCCAGTGAGTTGGATTTTCAACTGGCTCTTGCTGATGCCAGCGAGACGTGAAACGCGCAATTTTTAAACTACAAATGATGCGCACCGCCCGCAAGATGCTTGGTAACAGTACTAATTTCGTTGACAGTGATGGGGCACATCACCCCAGCCTCACGCAGTACGCGCTAAGGTTCTAAGTATGATAGGGCCAACACAGCCTGTTTCATTCATTGGCTTAATCTTTTTTATTCCGCCTCAAATACGCATCCAATGCCGCGATCCCTTCGTCCAATCCTGTCCGCCCCAACCCAATCCTAAATCGATCTGTTGGTGTATCGCCCAATTCTGATGAATAGATCGTAGATGGCAGAACCAGCACGCCACTTTGCTCAACCAAGTTCTGCGCAAATGCCGCCACGCCCTCAGTCCCTTTATACTGCGGATAGACCATACAGGACGCTTGCGGGTGCTGCCATTCAAACAGGTCCGGATACCGTGCAAAAAAGGCGTCCCATTTGGGTAGGTTCTCGTCCACAATCCCACAGTTCCTCGCCAGAATACGATCTCGGTTCTTCAAT
>JBMZCY010000083.1:0-7677 GCA_049613825.1 Planktomarina sp. | reverse complement strand
GGTTGCGGTCACGCTTGACCACATCCGGCAGATATCCCCCACCACGGAGACCTGCAGCGATCGTATCGCGGCGAATGCCTTGTCGATCGGCGCGTCCTGCAAACCGGGCCAGCCATGCGTTGAAACGCGCGTTGACCACGGGCGCAAAGCTGTCAGGTACCACAGGGCAGCGCAGTTGCGCAGACGCGATAGAAGGGACGGATAGGGCGGACAGCCCGAACAAAACAGCACGGCGTGAAATCACGGGAGCACCTATAAATAAACTATGGCACCAGTGAACCAGATTTGTGCTGAGGGCGCAAAAGGTTCTGCGCTTCGTGAATATTTAGGCGGAAATAGAACGACCCACGATCGGGCCGTTCGTTGGTGATTTGAACTTTAATCGTTCGAAATTATAGCCTTACGTGTTGAACAGGAAGTGTAGGACATCACCGTCTTTGACTGTGTACCCTTTGCCCTCGGCACGCATCTTGCCTGCGTCTTTCGATCCGCTTTCACCGTTATGTTCGATGTAATCCGCGTAGGCGATGGTTTCAGCGCGAATAAATCCACGTTCGAAATCACCATGAATAACGCCAGCCGCCTTGGGGGCCGAGGTGCCTTCTTTGATCGTCCATGCGCGTGCTTCTTTCGGACCAACGGTGAAGTAGGTTTCCAAGTTCAACAGCGCGTAACCTGCACGGATAAGGCGATCCAAACCTGCTTCATCCAGGCCCATTTCGGACAAGAACATCTCTGCCTCGTCATCTTCCAGCTTGCTGATTTCTTCTTCGATCTGGGCCGAGATAATTACATGAGCATTGCCCTGCGCTGCAGCCATTTCTGCAACAGCTTTCGAATGTGCATTCCCCTCTGCTGCTTCCGCCTCACCAACATTACAGACATACAAAACGGGTTTTGTTGTCAGCAGTTGCAGCATCTTCCACTGTTTTGCGTCTTCTTCGTCAACTTCAACAACGCGGGCAGGTTTGCCATCGTTCAAGGCATCCAGCGCTAGCTTTAACAACCGTTCCTGATCCATCGCATCTTTGTCGCCGCCACGCACTTTGCGGACGAGGCCTTGCATACGTTTCTCAATGCTTTCCATATCGGCCAACATCAATTCCGTCTCGATCACGTCTGCATCTGCAATCGGATCAACGCGACCTTCGACGTGGGTCACATCGCCGTCTTCGAAACAGCGCAGCACGTGGGCGATTGCATCGGTTTCGCGAATGTTGGCAAGGAATTGGTTGCCCAGACCTTCGCCTTGGGACGCACCTTTGACCAGACCTGCGATGTCAACAAAGGTCATCCGCGCAGGGATGATGGATTTCGACGTTGCAATAGCAGACAGCTTGTCCAGACGTGCATCGGGCACGTTCACTTCGCCCACGTTGGGTTCAATCGTACAGAACGGAAAGTTCGCCGCTTGTGCTGCTGCCGTTTTGGTCAGCGCGTTGAAAAGGGTGGACTTGCCGACATTTGGCAGACCAACGATGCCCATTTTGAAACCCATGACGTACTCTCCGGTATTACAGTTTGGCCGCTTCTAGGGTGCGGGGCGTTTGGAGGCAAGCGTGTGGTGTGGTATCATTAGGAAACGAACGACAAGGACGATACTATGAAGATCAACCCATACCTGAATTTCGACGGCAACGGGGCCGAAGCACTGGCCTATTACACAGACGTTCTTGGCGGCACAGTTCAAAGCAGCATGACTTTTGGCGGAATGCCGGACAGCCCGGAATGGGTGACAGATGCGAACAAAGACCGTTTGGCCAATGCAGTGTTAAAGGTCGGTGAACAGGTGATTATGATTTCCGACACCGCAGGATTTGAGCCACACAAAGGGTTCGAAGGCGTCACACTGCAAATTGCCGCCGATACTGTGGAAGAAGGCGAAGCCCTGTTTGCGAAATTGTCGGAAGGCGGCGAAGTCCGTATGCCCTTCGCCCCAACATTCTGGGCCAAAGGGTTTGGTATGTGCAGCGATAAATTCGGTGTGCCCTGGATGATAAACGTCGAATAGTTATCCGCGTGCCGCAGCAAGGGCCTTGAAGGTTTCAACTGGGTCCTCTGCATCCCACACTTCGGCGCCAAGGCTGATGAAGTCCACTTTGTCCGACAGAGACGCGATCATCGCTGCATCAAGACCACCTTCGGCCACAACAGGTACTTCGATCATGTCGGACCACCATTGGAACAATTCTTCTTCGGCCAAGGATCCGTCACCCAACAGCGATGATGTGACCGGACCAAAGCTGACGTAATCCGCACCAGCCTCGGCCGCGTTCAGACCATCGTGGCGGGATGCGCCGCAGTAGGCGCCGACGATAACATCTTCGCCCATGTCTTTGCGCATTTGACCGACTGAGCGTCCGCCATCGGGCAGATGGACACCATCCAAACCAAGACGGTCGACCAGTTGAACATGGCGATCGACGACGATTGCGATGTCACGCTCATACGCCACATCACGGCAGGCGTCTGCGGCGCGTGACAATTCATCCTCGTCAGTGGTGGCAAGGGCAAGCCGGATGCATGACACTTCCACAGCGTCCAGACACTGCGCCAGCAACACTGGAAACGTGTACGTATCGATCACAGGCGGGGTCACCAGATAGATTTGCGGCAGATCTTTCGGCTCGGTATCAGACATTTCAAACCCCTTGGTGTTTCGCGGCACGCATAGCAACCGTAGCACCGCTTGTACACTATCCCGCGCAGGGCTAAACGCGAAGGCATGAACACCAATATGCAACAACCCGCCATTGTCCTGATCCGCCCGCAGATGGGTGAGAATATCGGCGGTGCGGCCCGAGCGATGTGGAACTTTGGTCTCGATCACATGCGCGTCGTCGATCCACGCGACGGTTGGCCGAACCAAAAGGCAATTGCAATGGCATCGGGGGCGGGGCGTCTGCTGGACGAAGCACGGAAGTTTGAGACAACCGAAGATGCGTTGGCAGACACAACTTACGTTCTGGCAACCACTGCTAGGGGCCGCGGTCTGACCAAGCCTGTTCTATCGCCTGAGTTTGCTATGGCCGAGGCCGCGAAACGTATTGTCGCAGGCCAAAAGGTTGCGATCATGTTTGGACCTGAACGGTCGGGGTTAGAGAATGAAGATGTGGCGCGGGCCAATGCAATCGTCACCGTCCCCGTGAATCCCGAATTCTTTTCCCTGAACCTTGCCCAATGCGTGCTGCTGATGTCCTATGAATGGCAGCGGCAGGTGGGGCAGATCACCCATGATCACACAGAGTTGCCGAAAACCGATTGGGCGAACGGCGAAGAAATTTCGCGCCTTGGCGATCATTTCGAAGAAACGCTGGACCAAGCCGGCTTCTTCTTTCCCGAAACCAAAGCGGCCAGCATGCGCCTGAACCTGCGCAACCTGTGGTCGCGGATGCCGTTGACCCGTGCTGACACGCAGATGTTTCATGGTATGATGCGGCAAATGGTGCGCTGGAAGACGCGCGGATAAAGTATACCTGCAAGTACAAGATATTCCCAAGCTTAGGGGCACACGTCATGGCCAAAAAACCCATCTTCGCCGAGGTAGGCACAGATACTAAAGTCGCAACCGCCGTCACCGGCGCGATTGAGAAATCCAGCGGCTTAGCCAGAGTGGGCTTTGCCCGATGGTTATGGGGTTTGGTTGTTCTGATCGTTATCATGATCGTAATCGGAGGACTGACACGGCTGACAGACTCAGGCCTGTCGATCACTGAATGGGATCCTGTTATGGGGTCGATCCCGCCTCTAAGTACGGCAGATTGGGTTGTGGCGTTCGATCTGTACAAAGGTACATCCGAATACGTCTTACAAAACGCTGGCATGACGATGGACCAGTTTAAAGTGATCTATTGGTGGGAATGGGGGCATCGTCAGTTGGGCCGGTTTATAGGTCTGTACTGGGTGATCGGGTTCCTAATATTCTTAGCAATGGGTCGTATTCCAAAGCAGCGGATGCTGGCGGTTTTCTTGATTGGTCCGTTTACCGGCCTGCAAGGGGTGATCGGTTGGCTAATGGTGAATTCCGGCCTGCAAGGGATACGGATTGACGTGGTGAGTTACTGGTTGATGACCCATCTTGGCGCGGCCTTTGCGTTACTGGGGTACGTCGCTTGGCAGGCGCAAATTTTGGGGCGTAGTGAAGCGGACCTCATGCAAGCCCGCCGTGGCCGCGAAGCAATCGCAACACTGGCATCGATCCTTGTCGTTTTCATGTTCTTCCAAATCCTGATGGGCGCACTGGTCGCTGGTATCGACGCAGGCCGCAACTACACCGACTGGCCGTTGATGGCTGGCGGCTTTCTGCCACCCGACTTGTTCGCACTGGACCCGTGGTGGCGGAATTTCTTTGAGGATGACGGTCTGGTCCAATTCATCCACCGCATGACTGCCTATGCGCTGTTTGCATTTGGTCTGTTCGTCGGAATGCGCGCTGCGAAATCCCCGAACAAGCAGACACGCAAAGCATTCGCCCGTGTGGGCCTGCTGCTGGTCGCGATGATGGTGATCGGGGTTGTGACAGTGATGAATTCAGCCCCATTGCATTGGGCGATCTTGCATCAGTTCACGGGCGTTCTGCTGTGGTTGGCTGTGGTGCGGGGACGGTTCCTTGCATCCTATCCACTTGTGACATCGGTAAGGGGTTAAGCGATGACTGCTGTGAAAGATTTGCTGGCGTTTGACGCGGAAACTCAGGCGTTGGGTCAGATTGCCGGGCGTTTGGGCTGGGATCAGGAAACCATGATGCCTTCTGGCGCTGGCGAACAACGCGGCGCCGAAATGGCCGCAATGGAGAAAGTCCTGCACGCGCGCCGTTCCGCCCCTCGTGTGGGCGAATGGCTGTCTGCTGCAACGTCTGATGATCTTGCTGAAACAGCAATATTGCGGGAAATTGCAAAATCATATGTTCGTGCGACGAAAATACCCGCTGATTTGGCTGCAGAGATTGCAAAAGTAACATCGCAGGCCCAAGGTATTTGGGCAGCAGCTAGGGGTGAGGATGACTTTGCTGCATTCGCCCCGACTTTGGA
The DNA here is from genome assembly GCA_049613825.1 of Planktomarina sp. Taxonomy (GTDB): domain Bacteria; phylum Pseudomonadota; class Alphaproteobacteria; order Rhodobacterales; family Rhodobacteraceae; genus Planktomarina. Next base: position 2,647 of record JBMZCY010000083.1, on the reverse strand, counting down.
AAATGTCCTGCGGCTGAAGCGTGAGGAAGGTGCAGCTTTGGCAAACGGCGGCGATGTTTATGACGCCATGCTGCAAGACTATGAACCCGGCCTGACGGCAGTGGACTTGGACGCGATGTTCGGTGCGATGCGACCGGGCTTGGTGGATTTGCGTGCAGCGATTTTGGATCAAGAACCGCCAGCGAAATTAGATCGTGAATTTGATGAAGCCGGGCAATTGGCGCTGTCGAGCAAACTGGCGCAGACATTCGGGTATGATCTGACCAAAGGCCGGATCGATATGGCGGTGCATCCGTTTTCCTGCGGGTCGGGTTGCGATGTGCGCATTACAACACGGACGGCTTTGAATGATCCGTTCAACTGCTTCTATTCCACAATCCACGAAGTCGGTCACGCCTGCTATGAACAAAACGTCGATGACGCCTATGCGCTGACGGCCATCGGGCAGGGTGTGTCGATGGGTGTGCACGAAAGCCAGTCGCGGATTTATGAGAACCAGTTGGGCCGATCCCGCGCATTCACAGGGTGGCTGTACGGTCAGATGAGGGATCAGTTTGGTGATTTCGGAATTGCCGATGAGGATGCATTTTATGCGACGGCGAACCGTGTGTCAGATGGATTTATCCGGACCGAGGCGGACGAGGTGCAGTATAACCTGCACGTCCTTTTGCGCTTTGATTTGGAACGGGCGTTGGTGTCGGGTGATCTGGCTGTGAAGGATTTGGAAGCAGCTTGGAATGATCGCTTCGAGTCGGACTTTGGGTATGCCGTAGACAAAGCATCAAATGGGTGTTTACAGGACGTGCATTGGTCCGTCGGCCTGTTTGGATATTTCCCAACCTATTCATTGGGCAATGTTTACGCAGGGTGTTTGAATGAAGCGTTAAATGCAGCGGTGCCGGATTTGGATGCACAGCTGGCGAATGGGGATACGACAGCGGCGACTGCATGGTTGGAACAGAATGTACAAGTGCATGGCGGTTTGAAAACCCCACGGCAGACGATTGCAGACGCCTGCGGGTTTGAACCGTCTGAGGCACCATTGATGGGGTATCTTCAGCAGAAATTTTCCGAGCTGTACGGGCTTTAGATTTTTATCGCCACATTTGTGCCGAACTTGTTAAGTTACAGTATGTGGGATGATAAAAACCTAACTTGAGGCTGAACATGAAAAAGAAAATTGCGTGTCTTTCGCTGCTGGCAGTTTTGACTGCACCAATGGCCCTGGCACAATCCGCATCTGGCAATCCAAATTATCCAATTATGGTACAGGGGGCGAATGGTTTGACGTACTTCTGCCGCCCGAACCCTGTGACTGCAAATACACTCAGTTGTATTGACCCTGCGGTTCAACGTGTTGTGCGTCCGCAGACGGGCGGCCTTGGTAGTTTGGGGGGGACGACGGGTCTGGTGCTTGGCGGTGTTGGATTGTTAGGGCTGGTTGCTGTTGCTGTTGGTGGGAGTTCATCTGGGACTTGATTTAATTTAGTGACTTGAACTGTAAAAAGGGGCCTTTTGGGCCCCTTTTTCTTTGATGTTTATCATCCCATTCGGGGGATGATGTATGCCTCCGGCGGTCCTGCGGAGCGAGTTTTTGAAGCAATAGAAACTTAGGAGTCCTGCGCTGCTTCATCATCATCCGGTGTTTCGGCGATGTAGGCCACGCCTGAGACTTGTTCGCCGTCTGCAGTGTTGAACACGCGCACGCCACCTGCGCTGCGGGATCTAAAGCTGATGCCGTCGATAGGGCAGCGGATGGATTGGCCTGTGGTGGTGACCAGCATGATTTGGTCATCCATTTCTACGGGGAAGCTAGCCACGATAGGCCCGCCGCGCATGGCTTTGTCCATGCCTGCAACACCCATGCCGCCGCGACCCCTAACTGGGTAGTCGTGCGATGATGATGTTTTGCCAGCGCCGTCTTTGGTGATCGTCAGGATCAGGTTTTCGGCGGCGGACATCTCTGCGTAGCGTTCAGGCGTGATGGCGCCATCGGTGGTTTCCGGTTCTTCAGCACCATCATCTGTGACGCCTGCAACGGCACGGCGCATTTTCAGATATGCGGTGCGTTCTTCTGGTGTCGCGGTAAAGCTGCGGATGATGGACATGGATACCACGCGGTCAAGGCCCGTCAGTTTAATGCCACGTACACCGGTCGAGGCGCGGGAGTTGAAGACGCGCACATCGGTGGAGGAGAAACGGATGGCACGGCCGGAGTCGGTCATCAGCATCACATCGTCATCTTCCGACGCAATGCGCACGTTCACCAGTTCCACATCGTCTGGCAGCTTCATCGCGATCTTGCCGTTTGCGCGGACATTGGTGAAGTCGGACAGACGGTTGCGGCGTACGTCGCCCATGGTGGTCGCGAAGACGACCTGCAGGTCACCCCAGTCTTTTTCTTCACGGTCTACAGGCATGATAGCTGCCACGGAAACACCCGTCGGGATCGGCAAGATGTTCACGATGGCTTTGCCTTTGGCGGTACGTCCCCCCTGCGGCAGGCGCCATGTTTTCAGTTTGTAGGCCATGCCGTCTGTCGTGAAGAACAGCAGTTGCGTGTGAGTGTTGGCCACGAACAAGGTCGTGATGACGTCCTCTTCTTTGGTGGCCATGCCTTGCACACCTTTGCCGCCACGTTTTTGGG
>JBMZCY010000082.1:0-7693 GCA_049613825.1 Planktomarina sp. | reverse complement strand
AGACGGCAGGTCGAACATATAGCGGTCGTCTTTGCCTTGGGCGAAAAAGCTGGATGCGTCGGGATCGTCATAGGTGATTTCGTCGAAGAATTCTGGGCCGACTTCATAGGCTGACTGGCTGATACAGGGACCGATCACCGCAACGATGTTGTTGCGGGCCGCGCCCAAGGTTTCCATGGCATCCAGCGTGGATTCGATGACACCTGTTCTGGCGCCCTTCCATCCGGCGTGTGCAGCACCCACAACGCCTGCGTCTGTGTCCGCAAACAAGATCGGTTCGCAGTCAGCGGTCATAATGCCCAAAGCGATGCCCTTGGTTTTTGTCACCATCGCGTCTGCCTTTGGCACGGGGGCAATGGGGTTGGTGACGACGACGGCATATGACGAATGATGTTGGTGGACGGTTTGCAGAAAATCCGCCCCGACAGTTTCACGCACGCGGGTGCGGTTGATCTGAACAACCTCGGCTTGATCGCTGCTGCCGAGGCCGCAGTTCAACCCTTCGAATATCCCCGACGACGCGCCGCCCACCCGCGTAAAGAAACCGTGCGTAACGGCAGACAGCAGGTCGTGGCGGATCGGGATCAAAGGTGTCGTCATGGGGCAGGGTCCAAGCCAGGTGGTAGATGTGCATCAGTTTGCGCGATCCCGATGACTTTGAAAAGATCCCCCATCAGATCGGGATGAGTCAGACGTTTGTGGGCCGCGATATGGGTCTGCAAAGCATCGCCCTGCATTTGTTTAGCTAAAGACTGTGCCCGTTGGGTGATCGCAAGGCGTTCAAGGAACAAACCCTGTCGTGTCATACCTGAAACAGCCAGACCGTGGGCTGCGTTCGCGATCGCCTCAAAATCAACATGGGCGGTAATGTCTGTCAGGCCAGGGGATTGCAGGGTTGGGACCATCTGGTGATCCTGTACGGCCTGTAATGTATCGCCGATAGAACGCCAGTCGCCATAATCGATGAACAGCGCCGCACCGCCGTTTTCTGCGATACTGCGGGACAATTCACCCACAATGCCGGGCAGGGCGGGGCAGATTTCAATCACATCACCGATTTGGGTGTCGTCTACGCGATGTTCCAACGCATCAATCGGGACTGGCGGGGTCAGGCCGTAGATCAGTGCATCATCTTGCGCGCCCACAACACATTCTGACCAACCGTCTTCGGCGCGTTGGAACTGGCGGATAGGTAAGGCATCCAGAAATTCGTTGGCTATTATAAAGCGTGGAACCTCTGGCAGGGTTGTCACATCATCATGATGGATGACGTTTGGAATCATCCCGGCTTGGATTTCGCGCAGGCGGGGGGACCGTTCGACCATGTGCACAGGTAGATCTGCAAAGCCTGCGACGCCTTTGGTCGCGCGTTTGATATCGTGCATCAAGGTGCCTTGACCGGGACCGAGTTCGACGACCACAGCATCCTTCGGACTGCCTTGAGTGATCCACGACTGTGCCAGTGACAGGCCGATCAATTCACCAAACATCTGCGAAATCTCGGGCGCTGTGATGAAGTCACCTGTACGGCCAAAGACCTGTTGTTGGGTGTAATACCCGTGTTCGGGATGCAAAAGATACGCAGCCATAAAATCCGCAATGGACATGGGCCCAAGGGTTTTGATCTGCTTGATCAGGATTTCGGCAAGGGGAGTCGTCATCTACGCCGTGCCCGATAAATGGACCAAAGGCCGAACAGAATCATAGGGATCGACAGGATTTGGCCCATAGTCAGGCCGGTGTTTAAGCTGAATTGGATTGCAAAACCGATCGGGTTCGACGGGCTTTGAAAGTCGGCGTCCGGTTGGCGGACCAGTTCAACCAAGAACCGCGTGACGCCGTACCCTGCAACAAAGATGCCCAACAGCAGGCCTGTGCGTTTCAATGCCCCTGTGCGGAAGGCAAGGTAAGCCAGCAGCAGGCCAAGGATCAAACCTTCGCCAATGGCTTCGTACAGTTGTGACGGATGGCGGGCGCACATGCCTGAAATTGCGTCGATACAGGCCTGTGGATCAGGTGCGTTCGGGTTATCCGGCTTGGGGAAAATGACACCCCAAGGGACAGTTGTTTCACGGCCCCAGAGTTCGGCATTTACAAAGTTTGCAACCCGAACAAGGCCAAGGCCCATGGGGGCGGAGACCGCGATCACATCTGCCAATCTTGGGATGCTAATGTGATATTTTTTGCAAAATAGCAGGCCTGCAACAACAACACCTAAGAAGCCGCCGTGAAACGACATACCCCCTAGCCAGACTTTGAGAACCTCCAGCGGGTTGGCGGCATAGTATGCAGGTTGGTAGAACAGAACAAAGCCAAGACGTCCGCCAAGAATGATGCCCAAGATCATCCAAGTGACAAGGTTTTCCAGTTGTTCCTGAGTGATTGCCGTCTGATTGTCGGGCCACAGCATCGGACGCCGGATCAACCTAAGGATCAGCCAGCGGGCAAACAGGATGCCGACAATATAGCCCAGTGCGTACCATCGCAGGGCCAGTTCAAAATTACCGATCTGGATGGCAAACAAATTCGGGCCGATATCGGGGAAGGGGATCGCTGCTAACATAGGTGATGTGATGAAAGGCAACTGCGACCAAGTCAACCTTGTGCCATGTGACTTTGCACCCCATATACCGCTTAATCAAACAGCCAAAGAGGTGTGCAATGCAAACCCGTAACAAGATCATGGATGATATCAGCCAGTTGATGACAAATGCAATGGGCGTGGCCCAAGGTGCCAAAGACGAAGCCGAAACCGCGATGAAGTCTGTCTTGGATCGTTGGTTGGCTGACCGCAGCTTTGTGACCCGCGAAGAATTTGATGCGGTGCAGGCCATGGCCGTGAAAGCGCGTGAAGAAAACGAAGCCCTGAAGGCGCGTTTGGATGCGATGGAAAACGTTGGTCGCAAAGCAAAGAAGTCTTGATGTGAATGGGCGGGGTTTCCCCGCGCATGATGTTTGTGGCTGCGTCCCGCAGACCACGGTTGGCGGAGGGTTTTGCACCCTCCACACCACCCGCAAGGTTATTTTAGCAAACTGAAAGTTAGAGTTCGTGCCTAGATTGGCAGCGGTGGTGCTGTGCCATCTTCCATCGCGGCGCGGAAGTGTTTGCGGCACAGGGACAGGTATGTCTCGTTCCCGCCGATTTGAACTTGGGCGCCTGCGGTGACCGGTTGGCCGTTGCTGTCGAGGCGGACCACCATGGTGGCTTTTTTTCCGCAATAGCAGATGGTGCGAACTTCGCGCATTTCATCTGACAGGGCCAGTAGGGCGGCGGATCCAGGGAACAATTCACCCATGAAATCAACGCGCAAGCCGTAGCACATGATTGGGATGTTTAGATCGTCTACAGCACGGGCGAGGGCCCAGACTTGGTCTTTTGACAAAAACTGGGCTTCGTCGATAAAGATACAGGCGCACGGGCTTTCGTCTAATCGTGTTTGTATTTTGGGGAACAGGTCTTCGTTCGGGGCAAATGTATCGGCCTTCATCCCGATCCCGATGCGTGATGCGATTTTGCCTTGGCCTGCGCGGGTGTCTAATTTTGCGGTCAAAAGGTACACGTCCATCCCGCGCTCACGGTAGTTGTGAGCGGCCTGCAGTAGCACAGTCGATTTTCCTGCATTCATTGTAGAGTAGTGGAAATAAAGTTTGGCCATAGCCGATGGGATGCACCTTCAGCCATCGCAGATCAAGGGGAGGACAGAAGATGCGTTCCAGACCGTAAGGTCTGGTGACCTAGGGGATGGATTGGACTGGAACGCACCTTACTTTCGTTCTAGGGTTACGCCAAAGGCGAACATAAGAACATGTGCGACGGAAATGAGGTTTCTGTCGCACTGTAAGCAATCCCAAGACCAATTGAGATTGTTTATAAAGTGACAGTCGTGTCGTTTTCCCATAATGGGAAAAGCGCGTTTGCGTTCCCCCGATTTGAAAATTCGGGATGTATGTTTTAGGAGAGTGCGGTGAAAAGTGCTGCTGGTTATTTGAAAAAACACACCGAAGCCCTGGTTAAGGACGTCGGGATTGAAGCGGCCTGTGCGCTGACTGGTAAGTCGAAAGCGACATTGGGGCGTTATTATTCAGACAGTGATGAACATTCGGATCGTTTCATGCCGATTGATGCTGTTGCCGCATTGGAAGCAGAATCGAAATATCCGCATGTGACATCAGCACTGGCAGAGCTGTCGGGGATCACGTTATCCTATGACGAAACACGTAGAAATACGGACGATCAGGGAACGGTAAACAGCGATGTTGTGGCCTTGTCCCAACGGTTTGCGATGTTGATGGCGGAATATTCTGAGTCGATTGCTGACGGTATTATTACCGTGAACGAAGCAAAGCGATTGCTGCGGGAAACCTTGGCGTTGCAGCAGGTCTTGGTTGAGATGAAATTGCATTTAGAAAACGGATCGACTTAAGCAGATGCCTGATGCGGTTTTGTTTGACGCTAACGAATTAAAACCACTGGATTGGACTGCATTGGGCGGGTTGGATGATGATGGTCATGCCCCGCGAATTTTAATGCTTTACGGGTCCTTACGCGATGCCAGTTATTCGCGTTTGGCTGCGGAAGAAGGCGCGCGTGTTTTGGCTGCTTTGGGGTGTGAGGTGAAATTTTTTCATCCCTCTGGTTTGCCGTTCCCGGATGACGCGGATGCAGACCATCCGAAGGTCGTAGAATTGCGCGAACTGGCACTGTGGTCCGAAGGTATGGTCTGGTCTTCGCCGGAACGGCATGGGGCAATGACGGGGATTATGAAAACTCAGATTGATTGGATCCCGCTGTCAGCGATTGGTGGGATGCGCCCGACACAAGGAAAAACGCTGGCTGTGATGCAAGTGTGTGGTGGATCGCAATCGTTTAATGCGGTGAACCAAATGCGCATTCTTGGGCGTTGGATGCGGATGGTTACGATCCCGAACCAATCCAGTATCGCAAAGGCGTGGGCTGAATTTGACAAGGGGCGGATGAAGCCGTCCCCCTATTACAATCGAATCGTTGATGTGATGGAAGAATTGGCACGGTTCACGGTGATGACGCGGGGGCGTGCCGATATGTTGGTTGATCGGTATTCTGAACGGCTGGAGACTGCTGAGCAAGTCCATAAGCGTATGAATAAGAGCTAGATTAGGGGCGCGCCAAGTCTCCTCAGCGTTTGTTGAAGCCTTGGTTCGATTTTTGATGGTATCAAGCAGCTCGTTTTCCACCCTAATTTCCGCCACAAAGTCAGTTGGTGTCAAGTTTTCGATTGGTGAGTGCGGCTTGTAATCATCTTGCCATTTCCCCTAGCTGTTACGGGCATCTGTAAGTGAACGTGTCAGAAATAAATTTAACGGCCAACGCTGGTTTGCAGCGTCAGGCACCCTGCCCTTGATTGGTTAATATCGGCCCAGTAGTACACACGGTGTATGTACAGGTTGTGACGTAGCGAATTACGCCGTGATCCGACTGGACGGGCGGGGCCAGTGACGCCATGTTAACGGGCAACAAGGGGACCCAAAATGCACCAGCCAGCGATCACCGGAACCGGCCTTTTCACGCCACCACATGTCATCACAAACGACGAACTGGTCGCGGCGTTTAACGCGTATTCAGATCAATTTAACGCTGCGAATAAGGCGGCGATTGAGGCAGGAACAGTGGCGGCTGTCCCCCAGTCTTCGGCTGAATTTATCTTTGCGGCATCGGGGATCGAACAGCGGTTTGTTTATTCCAAGGAAGGCATTCTAGACCCCAATATCATGCACCCCATACTGCCCCCGCGTGCGATGGGAGACCCGTGTGTTATGGCGGAAATGGCTGTGGATGCTTGCCTGCAAGCCCTTGGAAAGGCTTGCGTTTCTGCAACGGAGGTTGATCTGGTAATCTGTGCGGCATCCAACCATGAACGTGCTTATCCCGCTATCGCAGTCGAGATTCAGGAAATGCTGGGCACCTCTGGCTTCGCATTTGACATGAACGTCGCCTGTTCCTCCGCCACCTTCGGCATCCAAGCCGCCGCTGATATGATCCGCACGGGGTCCGCGAAAAAGGCCCTCGTCGTGAACCCCGAACTGTGTTCCCACCATCTAGAATGGCGCGACCGCGATTGCCACTTCATCTTCGGCGATGTGGCCACAGCAACGCTGATCGAACGCGCGGAAGACGCCAGCTGCCCGCGCTTTGATATCCAATCCACCAAATGCGACACGGTATTTTCGAATAACATCCGCAACAACAACGGTTTCTTAAGACGTTCCCAGTATCCTGACCTCAGCGACCAACGTGACATGCAATTCATGCAGAACGGCCGCAAAGTATTTAAGGAGGTGCTACCCTTGGTTAGCAAACATATCAGCGACCATCTGGCATCTGCGGGGCTGAGTTCCGAAGACCTGAAACGCATGTGGTTGCATCAGGCGAACAAATCGATGAATGACTTCATCGGCAAAAAAGTCATGGGCCGCACACCAACACCGGACGAACAACCAAACATTTTACAAGATTATGCCAACACATCATCAGCGGGTTCCATCATAGCATTCCATAAGAATTCCGAAGATTTGGTAAAAGATGATACCGGCGTAATCTGCTCTTTCGGCGCGGGATATTCCGTAGGTTCGATCATCGTGAAACGCGCCTAAGTACCTGAATTCTATTGTAACAAAAACCTCCCGCCGGAGGCATCTTACAAATTGAATCAGACATCCAAGTTTTACTTTTCATAGACATCTCAGCCATGCTGACTGGATGTGACGTTCCTTTCGTGCGCTGATCTGAGTCTCTAAATAGCTTCCATTTTTATACAGCGACTGCCTCCTGCAAAAGGGCAGACAAATGAAGAGGCGGTTTAGCCCCACATGAACCGGCCCTGCGCGCCTTCATGCACCGCGCAAAGGTGCTGCAACGGATTACATCGTGAACCCCGCACGGTTGTTGTATGACCTGCCAGAGACGTGGCCTGGGTGGGGTGATGATCTGGCAGAGGAAGAGGCGTTGGATGAAGGGTATGAGGAACGGCGCGAGGCGTTCATGCGTCGGAAGAACAGGCAGAAGATGAGGGATATGAGGAAGTCGATTGAGGAGAAGAAGCGGAAGATGGGGTTGGGGTGATAACAAGCGCTTTCTACCTTTCTTTGCTTACAAGGATTTAAACTTAGAACCCTTGTTGGTTGGTAATTCAAACATACCATTTGCAATGTTATTTCGCTGGTTGAGAAGGCGTGGCCACTGCCAAATAATTGTTGCTGCTTGTTCAGTAAGTCTCTGCTTTTGGGCGGTCTTATTTAAGTAGAAAGCCAATGCACCTGAATGCATAATCGCGGCCCTTTCAGGCGGGCGTTTTGCGTTCTTAAGATCTTTGGAAATCACGATCCAAGAACCCATACCCGCCAAAGCATTGTAGAGATCTATATCTGAGATATTCGTTGGAAATTTGTCTCTTAAAGCAAAAGCTGAGTGACCATCACCTTCAATGACGGCGTGCAGTGCCCTTGGCAACGCAGGTGCCATGTTATGATCAAATAGAACTTGAACCAACTTAGCGCTGCTGACTCCTTTCAAGCCGTTCTTCGTATTTAAGTGCTTGCCTTAGTAACTTGATAGGAATTTCGTAATATTTTGAAAGGTAGTCGGCATCGTGGCCTAGCTGGAACTCTTGGAATATTTGAGCCGTTGAAATACCATATTCATCAATTATAGGCTCTC
>JBMZCY010000081.1:0-7740 GCA_049613825.1 Planktomarina sp. | reverse complement strand
ATAACAAGGCCAGCCTGCGAAAGTGGGTTGGCTTTTCAATCATATGGAAAATTTTGGAGCTGGTAGCGGGAAAATATAGTTATTTAGTATCAAAGCGATACGAAATTGTTTTTGCTGTGCCCAGCATTTGCCCAACAAATGGTCTGATTTGCGGTTTGTGAAAAGCTCTCGACGTAAACCGTACCCCAGCGGAACATTCCCATCCACAGGCCTTTACGTTTGCACGTTGCGATCTACGTTCCGCCGTCACTTCACGCTCGAACTGAGCAAAACTGAGCAGCATGTTCAACACCAGACGCCCCATACTGGTCGCGGTGTTGAACGATTGCGTGAATTAACACAAACGATGCCCCTGACCGCCCCTACAATGCCGCGTTGCAGCTTTTCCGATGCAAATAATGGCGTTGGTGCGCAGCACCCCTTATCGTCGAAGACCGCTGTTAGGACAATGTTGCAAGCGGCAACATAACACGCTTCATCCCCGAACTAAAAAACCCTATCAGCGAGACACGGGCATTCGCGTAAATACGACGATTAAGGTGATGGCATTCTGAATGCCAAAACTCGCTTTTGGTCGAGCCTTTGCGAATTTTCAGGCGTTGCGCTTAAGAAGTACGCACTCTTTCATTACAATATCTGTGACGGTATATCCAAGTGGCGCATGCGGGGTTCTGAAGGGGCCCTAATCGCGTGTATTGCAGATTTTGCAAGAAATTCTCCGGCGAGCGCCACATCTTCGCGAATGATGATCATCTCATTGCGGAACAATTTAAGGAATGTGATCGCGTCTTTTGCGACCAAATCAATATCGTGGCCGATGACACGCCCGGCTTTTTCAAGACCTGCGGTGGCCGCCATAGCCGCATTTGGTGCAGCGGTTACGATCCCGTCAATATTAGGGTTTGTGACCAGAATTGACGCTGTGAATTCCAGCACATCTTCGATGGTGCTGTCGCTGGTCACCCCTTGGGCAATGACCAAGTCAACTTTATGATCCAGACACGCTGCTTTGGCACCTTTGACGATTTCCTGACTGTAAAACTGGCTGATTGGAGGAGGGATCAGGAGAAGGTGCCGCCTGTCCCGTCCGGCAAGTGTTTCAACTGCCAACCGCGCGAAGGCATCGTTGTCGTAATCGAAGTTTGCTTGTCGTTCTGACAGTTGCGATCGACCGTGCATTGCAAATGGAAACCCCTTCGCGACGAGGTATTTGACGCGCGGGTCATTTGGCTGCACCGCGTTAAAGATGACCGCATCTGCAGAACCCGTTTCCACGATATACCTGATTGGCACCATCGGATCATCACCAGTGAAAAAGTGGGTCATGTTCAAGTGATACGGCGTTCCGCGTAGACCATTGGCAATTGAGGCCGTCAAACGCGCGGTCATGTTCATGATTTCGTCTTCGGTTGATATGACCAAGCTAATGACGTTGGTACGACCAGTGCGTAACCGGACACCCGCGCGGTTCGGAACATACCCTATATCCGCTGCGATCTTACGTATTTTTTCTTTGGTTTTGGTACTGATGTCGGGCGCATCACTCAGTGCCCGAGAGACTGTCGGAACGGCCAATCCACTTAGCTTTGAGATTGTTTTCAAGGTTGGTTTTGGCATGTGGGCTACATTTCCAGCACGATAGCGCTTTGTTTCAAATGAATTTTCGAATGCTTCGCAACAACGGATAACAAGATGCGTCCTTCGTTCCGTAACTTTAGGCGATTAATGTGGAGAATCAAATCTAAATCGATATAGATAAACCTATAACGATTTAGATCAGGGAGGATAGAATCGTGAACATCACTACAAAACTATTGTCATCCGTGGCCCTTATGGCCGCAACATCCGCTTCTGCGGCCGAGCTGGAGGTCACACACTGGTGGACTTCTGGCGGTGAAGCTGCCGCTGTGACCAAGATCGCCGAGGCGTTCAACGTAGGTACAGACCACTCTTGGATCGACGGTGCGATTGCTGGCGGCGGTGGTACATCCATCCCAGCAATCATCAGCCGCATCATCGGTGGCGATCCAATGGGCGCTACTCAGTTGAACCACGGTCGCCAAGCACAAGAACTGATCGAAGCTGGTATGATGACCGACCTGACCGAACTTGCGGAAGCCCAAGGTTGGCGCGATATCGTGCATCCGGTATCTTTACTGGACAGCTGCACCGTTGATGGTCGCGTTTACTGCGTTCCAATGAACATCCACTCGGCGCAGTGGTTGTGGGTCAGCCATGGTGCGTTTGAAACCGCTGGTCTACCTGTTCCAACAAACTGGGATGAATTCGTAGCCGGTTCTGCAAAGCTTCAAGAAGCTGGCATCGTTCCACTGGCCATGGGTCAGCAGGGCTGGCAGCAGTCCATTGCATTTGGTGCTTTGACACTGGGTATCGTTGGTGTTGACAGCTTCCTTCAGGTGACAGGCGACAAAGACGCCGAAGAAGCCCGTGGCGAAGCATGGACACGCGCATTCGAAGCTGTCGCCAAGGCACGTGAGCTTGCACGCGATTCCAAGGTTCAAGACTGGAACATCGCCACAAACATGGTGATCCAAGACACAGCTGGTGGTCAGATCATGGGCGACTGGGCACAGGGTGAATTCCAAGTTGCTGGCGAAGTTGCTGGCGAAGATTACTCTTGCTTGCCTGGCATGGGCATCAACGAAATCCTCGACACAGGTGGCGACGCTTTCTACTTTCCAGTGATCGAAGACGAGGCGCAAAAGGCAGCTCAGTTGGAATTGGCTTCTTTGCTGATTTCCAAGGAAATGCAGGTCGACTTTAACCTCGCAAAGGGCTCCTTGCCTGTACGTGGTGACATCGATTTGTCTGCTGCCAACGACTGCATGCAAAAAGGTTTGAAGATTTTGGCTGACGGCGGCATCATGCCATCCAACCGTCAGACATTTGATGCTGATAGTGACCAGCAGATCAACGATCTGATGTCCGAATTCTGGGCAACTGACATGTCTGCAGCCGCAGCGCAGGCAGCCTATGTCAGCATCATCGAGAACGCTGAATAAGCATCACGATCTAGGGGCCGCCTCCCAATGGGTGGCCCCTAATTTTCCAAGGGGGATATCATGCGCAACGCGTCCGCAGCCAAACGTCCAAGCAAACTGTTTTCGAACCTAAGCGCCAAGATCGCCTCAATCCCGATGGTGTTCACGGCTGTTGTCGTGTTCCTGGGCGGATCGCTCTGGACCATCGCATATTCCTTTACGTCTTCGCGGCTATTGCCCAAGTGGAAGTTCGTGGGCCTCGACCAATATGAACGCCTTTGGGACACCCGCCGATGGATCATTTCAATTGAAAATCTCGCCATTTTTGGTGTGTTTTCACTCGTGTTTACACTGGTGATCGGCTTTACTCTCGCCGCTTTACTGGACCGCAAAATTAGGTTTGAAAATACGTTTCGCACGATCCTGCTATATCCGTTTGCGCTGTCGTTCATCGTGACGGGCCTGACATGGCAGTGGATCCTGAACCCCGATTTCGGCCTGCAAGGCGTGGTACGGGGGTGGGGCTGGGAAGCGTTCACATTCGACCCGCTTAATAACCCAAATATGGTCATGTTCGGCCTGCTGATTGCGGGGCTGTGGCAAGGCACTGGCCTGATTATGGTCATCCTGCTTGCAGGAATGCGCGGCATTGACGAAGACATCTGGAAAGCTGCCCGTGTTGACGGCATCGGCACTGTCAAAACCTATATCCGCGTGATCATACCGATGATGCGTCCTGTGTTTGTGACGGCCCTGGTATTGATCGCGGCGGGTATTATCAAAATTTACGATTTGGTCGTGGCCCAGACATCTGGCGGCCCCGGCATCGCGTCCGAAGTCCCCGCGAAATACGTGATGGATTATATGTTTGGCGCGCAAAACTTGGGCCAAGGTTTCGCTGCTTCAACCATGATGTTGGTATCGGTGGTCGTGGTCCTGATCCCTTGGGCCTATCTCGAATTTGGAGGCAAGAAACGTGGATAAAACACTAACTGACGGTCCACGCGGCACAAAACCCAAACGCGCATTTTCACGCACAAATATTATCGTCTACGGTTCGCTCCTTTTGGTGTCGGTCTACTACTTGCTGCCGCTATGGGTGATGGTTGTAACTTCGTTGAAAGGCATGCCAGAAATCCGTATGGGCAACATCTTTGCCCCGCCCTTGGAAATCACGTTCGAGCCATGGGTCAAAGCATGGTCCGAGGCCTGCACTGGCATCAACTGTGATGGTCTTTCGCGTGGCTTCTTTAACTCGGTCAAGATTTTGGTGCCGTCGGTGATCCTGTCGATCATTGTCGCATCGGTGAACGGATACGCGCTGGCGAATTGGAAATTTAAAGGGTCTGATGTGTTCTTTACAATCCTGATCCTTGGCGCATTCGTGCCTTACCAGATCATGATCTATCCTATCGTGATCCTGCTGCGCGAAATTGGCCTGATGGGGTCGCTTGGAGGGCTAGTTCTGGTCCATACGATCTTTGGTATGCCGATCCTGACGCTGCTATTTCGCAACCACTTTGCAGCGATCCCCGAGGAGTTGTTCAAGGCCGCCCGCGTCGATGGTGCCGGTTTCTGGGGTATCTATCTGAAAGTGCTTCTGCCGATGTCATTGCCGATCTTTGTGGTTGCGATGATCTTGCAGGTCACGGGCATCTGGAACGACTTTTTATTCGGCGTCATTTACACGAAACCTGCGACATATCCAATGACAGTTCAACTCAACAACATCGTCAATTCGGTTCAGGGCGTAAAGGAATATAACGTCAATATGGCGGCAACATTGCTGACCGGGCTTGTGCCGCTGGTGATCTATTTCGTCTCTGGAAAACTGTTTGTGCGCGGCATCGCTGCCGGCGCTGTGAAAGGCTAAATCATGCTTGATTCAACCCAACCGTCCGTCGCGATCCGTGACCTTGATCTGCACTTTGGCGACGTCAAAGTCCTGCAACAGTTGAACCTAGAAATTGCGCAGGGCGAATTTCTTGTTCTGCTTGGTTCATCGGGTTGTGGTAAATCCACCCTGCTGAACTGCATTGCGGGTCTACTGGACATTACCGACGGGCAGGTTTTCATCGGTGGCGAAAACGTGACGTGGGCGCAGCCGTCTGATCGTGGCATTGGCATGGTGTTCCAGTCCTACGCGTTGTACCCGCAGATGACGGTTGAAGGTAACCTGTCGTTTGGTCTGAAGAACGCCAAGATGCCTAAAGATGAAATCGCAAAGCGTGTCGCACGCGCGGCCGAAGTCCTCCAAATTGAGCCGCTGCTTAAACGCAAACCAGGTGCCCTGTCGGGTGGTCAACGCCAGCGTGTCGCCATTGGGCGCGCACTGGTGCGTGACGTCGACGTGTTCTTGTTTGACGAACCGCTGTCCAACCTTGACGCCAAACTGCGTGCTGATCTTCGGGTTGAATTGAAACGCCTGCACCAACAGTTGCAGAACACCATGATCTACGTGACCCACGATCAGGTCGAAGCGATGACCCTTGCGGATCGCATCGCGATTATGAGGGGTGGTAAGATTATGCAGCTCGGTTCACCTGATGAAATCTACAACCGCCCTCAAAACCTATATGTGGCGGATTTTATCGGTAGCCCGTCGATGAATTTCCTGCGCGGCACTTTGGACGGCACAACTTTTACATCTGGCGACCTGAAGTTGCCGATGGACGGTTATAACTTTGCCGATTCAAACGCATTTGGCGACACAACCGTTGGCATTCGCCCGGAACACGTCATCACCGGCGAACTTGCCAGCAAGGCCCCAGTCACAACATCCGTCCTTGTTGATCTGGTTGAACCTATGGGATCGGATACATTGGTCTATGCAGACCTTGCTGGGGTGCAAATGCGCATCCGGATGGACGGCAACGCCCGCGTCAAATCTGGCGATACTTTGGAAATCGGATTAGATCCAAGCCGCACGTCGATGTTTGATACCGTATCCGAACTGCGCATTTAAGGAAAACCAATGGCATTCAGTTTTACGCGTCAGGACTTTCCCGAAGGTTTCATGTTCGGGGCCGCTACTGCGGCCTATCAGATTGAGGGCAGCAAGTTCGGCAACTGCGGATCATCCCATTGGGACACTTGGGCCGCAACGCCCGGCAATGTCGCTGGTGCAGATGACGGGTCCGTCGCCTGCGATCATTATCACCGTTATGCCGAAGACCTTGATATCATCAAATCCGGTGGTTTTGATGCGTACCGGTTCTCAACCTCTTGGGCGCGGGTGATGCCGGATGGTAAAACCGTAAACTCGGAAGGCCTTGATTATTATGATCGTTTGGCGGACGCGATTGCCGAACGTGGATTGAAACCGAACCTGACGCTGTATCACTGGGAACTTCCCTCTGCGATGGCGGACATTGGTGGCTGGATGAACCGGGAAACGCCTATGCGGTTTGCCGACATGACCCGCGCCGTGATCGAGCGAATTGGCGATCGTGTGGAGCGAGTCGCCACGATAAACGAACCTTGGTGTGTCGCGTGGCTGTCCCATTTTCTTGGCGGACAAGCCCCCGGTCTGCGCGACATTCGCGGCGCCATGCGCGCCATGCACCATATCCAACTGGCCCACGGCAATGCCATGCAGGTGCTGCGCGACCACGGGCAAGACAACCTTGGCATTGTGCTGAACCTTGGTCACGGTGAACCCGCCAGCGACAGCGCGGCAGACATCGCGGCGACGAAAACCTTTGATGCGATCCACACCCGTTGGTTCATGGATAGCCTGTTCAAGGGGCATTACCCCGCCGACATGATCGACGCAGTTGGTCAACATATGCCCCAAGGGTATGAGGACGACATGGCGCTGATCAGTCAGCCGATGGATTGGCTGGGGATCAATTACTACACCCGTGGCATCGTGAAGGCCGCGCCTGACCAACCCTGGCCGCATATGGACGGGGTTGAAGGGCCACTGCCCAAAACCCAAATGGACTGGGAGATTTACCCGCAAGGTCTTGAGATGTTGCTAAAACGGATTCACGCCGACTACACTGGTGATCTGCCTTTGATGATCACCGAAAACGGTATGGCAAACGATGATCGCGTCGAAAACGGCCGCTGTGACGATCCCATTCGCGTAAAATATTTCGACGATCATCTTCACGCCGTGCTGCGCTGTATCGCCGACGGCGTCCCGATGCTGGGCTATTTCGGTTGGTCGCTTCTGGACAACTATGAGTGGGCCTTTGGCTATGAGAAACGCTTTGGTCTGGTGCATGTGGATTATGGAACACAGGTCCGTACTCCCAAAGCATCCTTCGAGGCATTTCGCCAGGCTATCTCAACCAACCGTTAACCACCGGCATTGTGACATTGAGGTACTGTCTGGAGGGACAGTTCTCGACTAATATGTTCCGAAAGCCGCGAATGTACATCTTGTTTGCTCGTGCACTCATTGGCCCAAAGTTCACTCTTGGCCAATGTTAAGTCTCCGGTCTCGCCGTTCTGCGCTTCGCAGCCATTGGAGCACGGTGCAGCACTAACACCGTCTGGACCGCAACATGAAGGTCAGATTTTCACACAGCCAACTATCCATACTGCACCCGCAGCGAATGTCTCCTTCCCCGCCATTTCTGTCGAACATTGATTTCTATTACACTGCTAAAATTCTGTGACCGCGACAATCCAAGGACTCAAACCAGATTACAAAGTTAACCTTGTCTGAAAACCCAGGCCTTGCCTTGGCATCGGTTGCCGCACGATCGGGTCAGGAAGCTGCCTGCCG
>JBMZCY010000080.1:0-7746 GCA_049613825.1 Planktomarina sp. | reverse complement strand
TGTTTTCATTCCTGCTGGGGTACAATGATTTTCTGGTGACGTCGCTGCTGCTGGATGCGCAGAACCAGACGATGGTGCCGGCCATTGCAGGCTATTTCAACCGCGAGACCACTACCACCGATCAGGTCGAGGCGGTGGCCGCAGCGGTCTCGATCACCGCCCCGCTCTTCCTGCTGGTCATGGTGTTCCAGCGCCAGATTGTGTCCGGTCTGACAGCGGGCGCGGTGAAGGGCTAAGCCCTTCGCACATATATCAATGGGGCAGCCTGTGGGTTGCCCTTTTTCTTAGCCAGAGGGTGTGATGGCGGTTTCTGATTTTATGGGCATTGTTGCAAGGGCAGGCATGACGTGCCGCCTTAAAGCGATTGCGCAGACAACTTTTGAAATCATGTGCACGATCCGATCCCGCCGACCCGGACGCATTCCATTTGCCAGACACAGGGCAGGACCATTGGGGCATTAAGCCCTCCAATTTTCCTTACCCATATGAAAGTCTGAACAATGACACATCCAAACCGCATATCCCTCCAAACCTTCATCACCGCACAATCGCAGTCCGGTGATTGGTCGGATGCAGCAAGCGCGTTTTTCGCCGCTGACGCCAACATCAACGTGGTTCATCCTGTGAACGAAGTCGCAGGCATCGCTGGCTACCTCTCCGACTACATAGCCCCGCTTCAAACAGCATTTGATATGCTGCACCGCCGCGATTATATCGCGATTGCCGGTGAGTTTGAGGGCCGCGAATGGGTCAGCGCCACAGGATATTTCTGTGGCCATTTCCATGCGCCATTGTGGGGGATCAACCCAACGAACACCCTGATGCATCTTCGGTTCGGTGAATTCCACCGGATGGAAAATGGCAAGGCTGTGGAAAGCTATATCTACCTTGACCTGCCCGAACTGATGATCGCCGCAGGTCAATGGCCCATTACGGAAAGCCCCGGTGTTCATCGTGGGTTCACAGGCTATGTTCAAGGTCCACAAACGCAGGACGGACTGCAATTCACGGATGGGGATGCCGCGCGTGATGTCTCGTCCTATGATATGGTTACCGCCATGCTGCGCAGCTTGGGCAGCGAAGACGAAGCATGGCGCCCGTACTGGCACGACAACATGCAATGGTACGGCCCTGCGGCCTTTGGCACATTCACCGGCATCGAACGGTTCAGAGAATTTCAGGTTCCGTTTGAATCTGCGTTTGAAGGATGGTCCGGTGGGGCTTCGGGTAACGGAATGACGGTTCATGCCACACGCTTTGCGGACGGGGATTACATCTGCATCGCTGGCTGGCCATCGTTGACAGGTGTGCATGTGAAACCGTTCTTGGGGCAACCCGCGACGGGCGAACGTGTCTTTATGCGTGTCTGTGACTGGTGGCGCAGGGATGGGGATAAACTGGTCGAAAATTGGGTGTTCGTGGACATTCCGCACGTCCTGCTGCAACTGGGGTACGACGTGTTTAAGGAAATTCAGAATGAGTGACACTGCACACCGCAATTGGGCGGGCAAATACGAACAGTTTGTTATTCCGGGGCAGGAAGATATTGCGAGACAGGCGCTGACCCATGATTTTCAATCCGTGTTGGATGTGGGTGCTGGGAACCTGTGTGCCTCGGCCGCGTTTGTGCGGGCAGGGAAAACCGTGTCTGCGACGGTAAACAATTCTGCGCATTATGACGTGCATGCCCTGCGCGATGACATCACATTCCATGAAAACGTGCAGATCGAAAACTTCAAGCTGCCCGGCCAGACCTTTGATGCCGTTTGGTGCGCGCATGTCGTCGAACATACAATGAACCCCGGGCTGGCAATCCAATCAATGCGGGACCTGTTGAACGATGACGGCGTCCTGTTCCTGTCCGTACCACCGTTCAAAGATCAGGTGGTGGGCGGGCATTTGTCCGTGGGTTGGAACCTTGGCATCCTGATCTATTTCCTGTTGATGAGCGGGTTTGACGTTAAAAACGGCAGCTTTGTTTGGCACGGTTACAACGTCACAGCGTTTGTGCGTAAAGCCCCTAAGCAGAAATTTAATGTTATGGGGGACGCCGGCGATATCGAAAAGCTGCGCCCTTATTTCCCCGATGCGCTGAATGCCAAGCAGGGGTTTGAGGGCCGGATCGAAAATATCAATTGGGATTGGCAGTTTGCCCCCCGCTTAAAACATCCCCCGCATCGTTATATTCCGCAATACAGGTAATGATGCGCGATGTTGGTTCATGTTCATCCCTGCCTGCGATCAATCACTGAAAACAGGCGCTGCAATTTCATATGGATAAGGAATAACCCATGAAAGGTTCCCGCCCGGAACAGGCCGTTTTGACCAAAGACACGGATCTGTCCAAAACCGAAGAAACCCGTGCCGTTATCGAAGGCATGGTCGACGGTTTGAATGACCACCGCATCGTGGACATCGGAGAGTTCTTTTCCGAAGGCTTCAAATGGATGGGCAACACAGGCTGCGGCACGAAAACCGGCCTGCGCGACTTCCAAGCGAACTGGCAAAAACCCTTTCAAGCGGCCTTTCACGACAAGACCTGCATCGATGAAGCCCGCTTATATATGGGCGAATGGGCTGCGGCGTTCGGCCGTCAGGAAGCCACTCATGGGGGCGATTTCATGGGTGTGAAGGTATCCGGAAAACGCATCGAAATCCGCTATATGGATTTCTGGAAAGTGGTCGATGGCAAGATTGTCGATAATTATGTCATGGTCGATTTCCCGCATGTCTTGGCCCAATTGGGTGTCGATGTCTTCAACGGTGAAGGGTGGGAGGCGTATGATGAAGGCACCAAAACGCCGCCCTCACCTGCGACGTAAATGATGCGTTGGCTGCTCCTTATTCTGTTTGGTTTTTGGGCCAATATAGGTGCGGCGCAATCCGCGATGTGTGAGGCCCCATCACAGGTCTGGCAGGTCGCCTTTTGTGAATTGGGGGCCGCCCGCACAGATATTGTTGATGTGGATACTGCATTCACCGAACAGCAAGGCTACTTTGGACCTGACGCAGATGCACTGTCTGCTGTGTATGCTTTGTCGGTCCGTGATTTGGTCGGGTTCATTGATTGGAAATCAGACACAGAAAATATCATATGGGTTTTTGAAAAGCTGCTGGTGAAAGCGAATCTTCCAAAATTCACCAACGAAGAACTGGCTGTCTTAAACAAAGTTGGACCCGCAGCATGGGGTGCTTCAGTCCCCATGGAAGTGACGGCCCCGTTGATCGAAACCTTCATTCGTCAGCGCGGCGCGGCGTTGCTGTATGTGGATACAGGTTCTGACAGTTATGGATACGTGATTACGTTCCAAGACATGTATGATCGCTGGATTTATGTACGGATCAGTGATGTTGTTGGATTCACACCGGCCTCTGATGACGTGCAGCGGCTTGGGTTTGGGGGTAACATAAACTGGCGCGTGCGTCCGCGTCCGGTGAAGGGGCAATAGATGCCAGATAAAGTTACATCCGCAGATGTTGCCCGTCGGGCAGGCGTCAGCCGATCCGCTGTCAGTCGTGTGTTCACGCCGGGGGCATCGGCCAGCAAGGCGACGATGGATAAGGTCAAGCAAGCGGCAGCAGAGTTGGGCTATCGACCCAATGTCCTTGCCCGTGGACTGCTGACAGGCAAGTCGCGGATCATCGGGTTGGTGGTGGCTTATCTGGATAATCAGTTTTACCCGCAAGCGTTAGAACTGCTGTGCCAAACCCTGCAAAATCGCGGGTACAACACGATGATCTTTATGACGTCGAACGCGCAGCAGGACGTGGCCGATGCCACGCGACAGATTTTGGATCATCAGGTGGATGGGTTGGTCTTGGCTTCGGTTTCACTCAATTCCGATCTTGCGCGACAGTGTCAGATGAATGGTGTGCCTGTGGTTCTATTCAACCGCAAACAAGGTGATCCGGGTGAGACGGCTGTGGTGTCCGACAACTACACTGGCGGGCGTTTGGCGGCAGAGCATTTGTTGAAACGCGCGGCGACACGGATCGGGCACATCGCAGGATGGGAAGGCGCCAGTACCCAGCGCGACCGCGAAGCAGGGTTTCTTGCCGGCCTGCGCGAAGCAGGCATGGGTCTGTACGCGAGGGAGGTGGGGGATTTTAATTCCGACGCCACACGTGATGCAGCGTTGCGCATGTTTCGCAGTCCGGATCGCCCCGATGCTGTATTCGTCGCAAACGACCATATGGCGATGGTGGTACTGGAAACGTTAAGGTTCGAGTTGGGTTTGAAGATACCCGAAGACGTGGCCGTGGTCGGTTTCGACGATGTGCCAAGTGCGGCGTGGCGGTCGTATGATCTGACCACGATCCGGCAGGATACAAACGCGATGGTGCGCGAGACGGTGGATCGTTTGTTGGCGATGGTCGACGGGGAAGACGGTCAGGGGATTGTGCAAACCCCTGTGCAGTTGGTGGTGCGGTCGACCGCTTAAGCGTCGCCAGTCTTTAGCAAGATTTGCTTCCAGATCGCAGTATCATCCATCAATGTCCACTGACGGCGTAGGCCCCAAGGGCCGCCTTCGATGTGTGTGATACCCATGATATGAACGGGGGCTTGGCTCGGTTTTCCATAACGACCCCAGCCGGAATGCACGCCATCCAGTGACCAGCGGATCGCCGCACGATCCGGTAACATGGCACTGGATTGACCAATGGTGTGGTGGACTGTGAATGTCGCATCGGGAAACGCGGATCGCAGCGAAAGCCAGAAATCTGTGGCTGCAGGTGTCCCATGGGCCGTTGTATGTTTCGGGAAATGGCTTTCTACAGCGCGGTCGAACTCTCGGTTCATCACGGCGAAATCAGAAGCCATCATCGACGTTAAAACCGTAGCCGCATGCGCCCCAAACGGATGATCGTTCCCTTTTCCTGTATACGGCCCCACTATATCCCGTGCAGGTGTGAACGGTTTTACACAAGCGTCCGGTCCGCCTTCACGGGCGATCAGCGCACGGGTCCAGTCGACGATGTCTTCGCCCATCTGGTCCACAATCGCCGCTTGATCCCTGACCAGCCATTCGTCCTTTACCGCGTTGTCCTGACACCAGCAGTCTGCCAGGATGCGGTAGGTTAGTTTGCGTCCTGTAGGTTCCCCATACATACCTGCGCCCGTGTGGGTCGCCGTGCACAACAAGCGATGCGATGATAGAAAACTATCGTCAGTAGACGAGCACCAAATCACGTCCTCGCCCGGTAATTCCCGATCGGGGAATTCTGCCAAGGTGGCCATGGTGGCCCCAATGATGCCTGCGTTCCCAATGACCACGGACGCAGGGGACCTAACGATTAAATCAGGACCGTAATAATCGTGCAGGGAATGAATCTCTCGATCCTCCCAAATCTGTTTGGTGATACCAAGAATGTAGCCTGGCACGTCGCGCCAGCGGGGATCAAAGCCCTTCATGGCGTCATCACCAATCGCGCAATCCCTGCCACCGCAAGGGCAATCAGCAGGCACAGGCAGAAGGGTTTATAGTAAGGTTCCCATTTTGGGACGAATAGCAATTTGCCAAAAACCACACCGATGGCAGTTGGCACGGCTAAGGCCAGGCCGCGCAAGACTGCCTTTTGATCCATAACACCAAACAAGACTAATGACACAGCCGTTGTCAGTGATCCGATAAACAGGAATAGCACCAGTGATCCCCGCATTTCGCGGGCAGGTGCGTCGCGTGCCAGAACGTAAAGGGCCACAACCATGCCCCCCACGGACGCAATTCCCGTCGCAATCCCAGCCATAACACCCGATCCATACAGACCGGGTTTTGTTGCCAGAAATGCCATCTTGATCCGTGCCAGTTGCATTGCCGCCAACGTGCAGATCATCGCCAAAGCCAGCAGGCGGGACGTATCCACATCCACACTTAACGTCAGCCACAGGCCCAGCGGCACCCCAAGGGTTGACCCAATGGCTAGCGCAATCGCGACGCCTTTGTTCGCGTCCTTCAATCCGCCTTTGACCATCAACAAACTGGCCGTCATTTCCAGCCAGAAACAGATCGGGATCACCTGCACGGGGGACAGCACCAGTGCTGAACCTGCCATCATCACAGCGGATAATGCAAAGCCGGAAAACCCACGGATCAGGCCCGCAATGAATGCGATCAGGGCCAATAATCCGAAGACGGATGTGTCTAACGCCAGTATCTCAAACATTCTTTACCTCGCTTGCGATCAGCTTCACACCTTCTGCAATCTTGTTGGCGCGTAGCGAGCTGTATGCAAGCCGATAATAGTTGCTGGGTGCGTCTTCGGTCGCAAAGAATGGGCGGCCTTGTTCGATCAAAACCCCTTTTGATTGCAACCGGCGTGCAGCGACAGCGGTGTCGATATCATCGTCCGCTTTCATCCAGAACGAACTGCCGCCGTACACGCCTTGACCTGCGATATGTAGGCCATGTTCCTTTAACGCCGTGTCCATCACCGTGCGCCGTTCATGGAATGCGCGGCCCATACGGCGGATCAAGGCATCGTAATGGCCAAGGGACAGGAAGTAGGCGGCGGATCGTTGCATCAAGCCGGGCGGGTGGCGCAAAACGGTGGTCCGCAGCGCCCGCACTTCGTCAATGAACGCAGCGGACCCGACCATGTACCCCAGCCGCAATCCAGGAAACAGTGACTTGGAAAAGCTGCCGACGTAGACAACACGTCCGTCTTTATCGAGCGATTTTAGCGCAGGCGAAGGGGCCGCAAGGAAGGACATTTCAAATTCATAGTCATCCTCAACAATCAGGAAGTCGTTATCGGATGCTTTCTGTAACAACTCCCTCCGCCGTGCCAACGGCATGGTCGCGGTGGTGGGGCATTGGTGGGACGGGGTGGTGAACACAACGTCGGTGTCCGGTGCGATGTCTTCGGGGGGCAGGCCGTCTTTGTCCACTTTCACTGCATCAATCGCACAGCCTGATTGGCTCAACACATCGCGCAGGGACGGGTAACACGGGTTTTCCAGCGTCGCTTTCTTATCCCTATTCAATAGCACATTCGCGGCCAACCACAGGGCGTTTTGGGCACCCATAGTGATGATAACTTCGCTGGGATCTGCGATGATCCCGCGGCGGGGCAGGGTGTGACGCAAGACGAATTCGATCAGCTTTGGATCGTCGCGATCAAAATAATCATCGGTCAACGCACGGAAATCCTTGGATCCAAGTGCTTTTAACGCACACAGTCGCCAGTTGGCCCGATCAAACAGCGCTTCGTCCGCCTGACCATAGACAAACGGATACTTGTACCGTTGCCAGTCGGTCGGTTTGGTCAGCCCCACGCCACCCGAAAACTTTCGCGGCAGCACAGCATCCCAATCGACTTTGTCCACACGCGGGGTCACCGGGAAATACGGCGGTTGCGGTGCGTTTTCGCTGATGTAATACCCTGATCGTCCCTTACTGGTGAGGTAATCATCGGCCAATAATTCGGTGTATGCCAGCGTGACTGTGATCCGGCTTACGCCCAGATGTTTGGCCAGTTTTCGCGACGAGGGCATCTTTTCACCCGGGCGGAAGCGGCCACTCAGGATCGCTTCGGCCACGATCTCTCCGGTGCCGGGATGGGCGGAGTGGCCTTTGACCACGACCGGACAGCCCGCCGCCAGCGCCGCTGCGGTGTCACCGCCCGCCACGGAGAAGGCCAGCGGGAAGTTCGACGCGCCAAAGACGGCCACGGGGCCGATGGGGCGTTGCACCATGGTGATCGCGGGCCGCGGGGCGGGCTGGCGTTCGGGCATGGCGGCATCGA
>JBMZCY010000079.1:0-7823 GCA_049613825.1 Planktomarina sp. | reverse complement strand
CAATTCGGTGGATGGTTCGCGCAAGGCAAGGCTGGTTACCTTTTCAACGGTTGCAACTGCGGCTTCGGCCTTTTGGCGGATAATATCAGACATGGAGGTCCCCTTGGTTATTTTGTGGTCAGCCCTTCGCGTGACAAGCGGTCACGCAGGACTTTCATTTCGATCTCAAGATCGGTTTTGTTATTGGCCAAAAGCGTTTCTGTCTTGGCAGTGAAATTGTCTTCCAGATCATCCAGGAAGGTCAGGAATTCATCGCGGGCGGCGGGATCTTTCTTTTTGGAATAGATCGCCGCGAACTTCTGCGTCGCGTCTTTGGCCCCGGTTAAATACACTGACATGAACTTGCGCGCGGCGGTCAGGTCTTGCGGGTCTTCTTCGACACGGCGGAACAGGTCGCGGGCGGATGTGGTGAACTGATCAATCCGGCGTTCCATGTGGCGGTCGCCCAGATCGGCGGCTGTTGCCTCCATAATCATCAGGGATTTTTCAGCTTCTTCTACCACGGCGGCCACGCGGTTTTGTTGGAAGGCATTTACGCCATCAAAGCCTTTGTCTTTCAACGGATCAAATCCGAACGACAGCATGTGCAGACCACCCATAACCAGCCCAGTGAAGATGCTGGTGTTCAATGCTTCGGACTTTGCGACCAAGGTCACACACACACCCAGACCGATTAGAATACTGCCGCTGATGATACGTGGAAACGCAGGGCGACGGGCGACGTTGCGGGCGTCGTAAGCCTGCTTGGCCAACAGACCTTCGCGGGTCATGTAGGCGGCAGCGATTAGCAGCACAAAGCCCACAACGCCCAGTGCCATGTTGATCGGGTAGAACAACAGATCAATGATCAGCCACAAAGGTGGTACGAATAAAAAGTTTGACCGCGCCCCTGCTTTGGCAGGTTTGGCATCTTTGTAGGTGTTTGCTTGGGGTGCCGCAGATTGCGTGGACCCGTCCGGACTGTATTTGCCCCCGAAACGCTGGCTCATCCGATTGGTCCTGCGATGCAAATCACGAACAGTCCTGCGATCAGGGCTGCGTAAAAGATATAGTCCAAAAAGTTATCAAACATCGTCTTTCCTTTGGTCCGTCTTGCCCGCGTTCATGGGCAAGACTTATGCAATCACAGGCGCGTTACTAGGGCTTAGTGGCCCTTTTGTGATGCCGCCCGTTCCGCGTTCAACTTGCGGGCATAGCCTGATTGGATGATTTCCACTGCGAACAGAACCAGCACACTAAAGTAGAATGTGGTCTTCGACATTGGAACCAGCGGGTAGCCGAAAATCTTCAACGCCAGCGTGTCGTCATGGGCCGCGTGCGATGCGGCCACACCAGCTTCACCAATCAGCACAACACCGACGATCAGCAGGATAAACAGTCCCAGAACTTCGTACATACGGTTCTTTTGCAGGAATGTTGTCACACCGTCAGCCAGTAATAACATCGCGGCGCCGGACAGAAGGATCGCTGCTGCCAGAATTGGGAATACGTCGGTGATGGCCAATGCGGACAGGACAGAATCAAAGCTGAACACAAGGTTCATGAATACGATCAGCATCACCACGGTCACGGCAGATTTGCCTGACTTATTGCCCAGATCATTGTGTAGATGTTCGACCGACAACATATGCCGGATTTCCTTGATCGCGGTGTACATGATGAACACGCCACCGACCAAGAACACGCAGGTCGCAAAATTTACGGCACCGCTGATATAGTCGTTGTCAAAGATAAAGAAGGGTGCTGCCAGACGGTCAATCAAGCTGATCATTACAAACAGCAACACCACGCGCAGGGCGACTGCAATGATGATCCCCCACCGACGCACGGCCTTTTGTTGGGCTACGGGGGCCCGTTGGCTTTCGATCGAGATGTACAAAAGGTTATCAAACCCCAGTACCGCTTGCAGGAAGCAAAGCATTAACAAATTGCCAAGATTTTCGAGGGTCAGCAGGTCGGCCATGTCATCGGTTTCCAGATATTATCGTTCAAAGGTTAAGGTCTTATATGACCACCACTCATTCATTTCTACGACGATTTGGCTTGCGGGATTTAGGGGAAAGTTTTGGCGTTGTGGTCCATCCCATCGCATCGGCCAACACGCGGGTGCGGACTTCTTCTACCGCGCCTGCCTTTATGTCGTTCAGTTTGAAGGGACCATATGCCACGCGGATCAGGCGGTTTACGCTGAAACCAACAGCCTCGATCGCGCGGCGGATTTCACGATTTTTGCCTTCTTTCAGGCCAATGGTCAGCCACGCATTCGCACCCTTTTGGGTGTCCAGCGTGATGTCCATTGGGCGAAATTGTTCGCCGTCGACGTTGATGCCTTCCTTCAACGGATCAAGGCTGTAATCCTGAATATAACCCTTCACACGTACACGGTATTTGCGGACCCATCCGGTTGAGGGCAATTCCAATTCCCGCTTCACACCGCCGTCGTTTGTCAGCAGCAATAGGCCTTCCGAGTTCAGATCGAGGCGTCCAACACTCATTACCCTTGGCAGGTTCTTAGGCAGGTTTTCGAAAACAGTCGGCCGGTCCATGTCGTCTTTTTCGGTCGTAATCAGGCCAATGGGTTTGTGATACAGCCACATGCGGGCCTTTTCGGGTTCGCCGACTAATTCGCCATCAAAGAAAATTTTATCGTCTGGCGTGACGTTCAGGGCAGGGGACGTAATCGTCTTGCCGTTTACCGTAACCCTGCCGTCTTCAATGATTTTTTCCGCCCCACGGCGCGATGCGATGCCTGCACGGGCAAGAACTTTGGCGATACGGTCGCCCTTGGGTGTGTCTTCGGTCATGTCATTCTCCATGGTTGGAAGTAGGGTCGGTATCAGCACCGGCCTGTTTGTGATTTGGCGACACTAAAGGTTGCGGGGCGTGATGCCAACGGGCAAAGCTGTGCCATGACGTTTGCCCCGCATATGAACACGGCCTTGGAACAGGCGGAACAGGCCGCCGAATGCGGTGAGGTGCCTGTGGGCGCAGTGATCTTGTCACCCGAAGGACAGATCATCGCACAAGCACACAACCTGACCCGCACGAACAACGATCCTACGGCCCACGCGGAAATCCTTGCAATCCGTCAGGCGGCTGAGATCCTTGGCAAAGACCGTCTGGAAGGTTGCACGCTGTACGTCACTCTGGAACCCTGTGCGATGTGCGCAGGCGCCATTGCTCATGCGCGGATCAAGCGGGTGGTGTATGGGGCGGCGGACCCCAAATCAGGCGGTACAGATCACGGGGCGCGGGTGTTTGAACATGCCCAATCCCATCATCAGCCGGAAGTGGTCAGTGGTATTGCCGAGGACCGTTGTGCCGCGATCCTTGTTAACTTTTTTGCGGCAAAGCGTTAAAATTTTCCTAAGCGATATTAACCTTTGGCTACCGAATATTAACCAGAAATCGGCGTACACAGGCTGTGCACACCCCGTACAGACGGGATGTACGCTGGCCGTGTTGCCGTTGATTGGCTGGATGATCAAGGTTTACCGCCGTCATTGCCTTGCCCAATCGGGTACGTCCGTCTAAACCGCTGTGGAAATCTAAATCGGAGGTCCGCCCATGGCGATCGACACCCAAACAGCTGCGAAAGTGGCTAAACTGGCCCGGATCAAGGTCGAAGATGCAGAACTGCCTGCGCTGGCCGAAAACTTTAGTGCGATCCTTGGGTTTATTGAACAGCTGAACGAGGTCGATGTTGAAGGTGTAGAGCCTATGACATCCGTGACCCCGATGCGCCTGTATCGACGGACTGACGTTGTGACCGATGGGGATCAGCCGGACGCGGTTCTAGCCAATGCGCCGGATGCACGTGAAGGGTTCTTTGCTGTGCCGCAGGTGGTTGAGTAATTTTTGAAGCAATGTGCTGAGGCCCGTGCCTGAGCTTGGGGAGGCGAGAAGCGCCTTCCCAGGGGGAAGGTCAGGCGCGGGCCGGTGTTGCCACCGACCAAGGGTTTTCAGCTTAGATATACTGGGACGATGATATGTCTGACTTGATGAAACTAACAATCGCCGACGCGCGGGATGCCTTGCGCAAGGGTGACACCACAGCGGCGGAACTGACCGAGACTGCTTTGAAAGCGGTTGAGGCGTCCAAGCCTTTGAACGCATTTGTGCATGACACATCCGACATTGCCCGTGCGCAAGCAGCGGCGGCAGATGCACGGATCAAGTCCGGCGATGCCCCCGCGATGTGCGGCATTCCGATCGGGATGAAGGATCTGTTCTGTACCAAAGGTGTAAACTCGCAGGCGGCTTCGGCCATCTTGGACGGATTCAAGCCTGAATATGAATCGACAGTCAGTCAGAACTTGTTTGACGACGGTGCGGTTATGGTCGGCAAGTTAAACATGGACGAATTCGCCATGGGGTCTTCGAACGAAACCTCGACCTATGGCAACGTTGTGAACCCTTGGCGGGCCGAAGGGTCGGACCAAGATCTGACACCGGGTGGATCGTCCGGCGGGTCTGCGGCTGCTGTTGCGGCAGAAACATGTTTGGCCGCGACGGGCACTGACACGGGCGGGTCCATCCGTCAGCCAGCCGCGTTCGCTGGGATCACAGGGATCAAGCCGACCTATGGCCGCTGTTCGCGTTGGGGTGTTGTGGCGTTTGCGTCGTCCTTGGATCAAGCAGGCCCAATGACCAAAGACGTGCGCGATTCTGCGATCATGTTGGAAAGCATGTGCAGTTATGATGCGAAAGATTCGACCTCGGCCAACTTGGCTGTTCCGAATTTCGAAGCGGCGCTGACAGGTGACATTCGCGGTAAAGTGATCGGTATCCCCAAAGAATACCGAATGGACGGCATGTCCGACGCGATTTCCAAGTTGTGGGAAGACGGCACCGCGATGCTGAAAGATGCAGGCGCGGAAGTGCGGGATATCTCCTTGCCGCACACAAAATACGCATTGCCAGCCTACTATGTGATTGCACCGGCTGAGGCATCGTCGAACCTTGCCCGTTATGACGGCGTGCGCTTTGGCCACCGTGCCAAGTTAGCGGCTGGCGACGGCATTGACGACATGTACGAAAAGACCCGCGCCGAAGGGTTTGGCGAAGAAGTCAAACGTCGCATCATGGTCGGGACTTACGTTTTATCCGCGGGCTTCTATGACGCGTACTTCAACCGTGCCCGCAAAGTGCGTACGTTGATCAAGAAAGATTTCGAGGATGTGTTCGCTGCTGGTGTTGATGCGATCCTGACCCCTGCGACCCCGTCTGCAGCGTTTGAATTGGGCAAAACTGTTGTTGATCCGGTTGAGATGTATTTGAACGACGTCTTCACCGTGACTGTGAACCTTGCAGGTCTGCCCGGGATTGCGATCCCTGCGGGCGTGAACTCAAAAGGTTTGCCTTTGGGTTTACAGCTGATCGGCAAGCCGTGGGAGGAAGGTGAGCTGTTGAACACGGCCTACGCCCTTGAACGCGCGGTCGGCTTTAACGCCAAGCCGTCCAAATGGTGGTGATCGGCCACGGTTCGCTGATCTCTGTCACAAACTGACACCACATGACAAAATGCCTTGGGTGCAGCGGATTGCTGTGCCTAAGCTGCCAAAAGATAAGAAAAGAAGCGGTGCTATGATTGTCCTGAAATCCACATTCCTGAAAGCAGTTGGTCTTTTGTTGGTCCTTGCGGCCTGTCAGCCTGCCGTTCCGAATGATTATCGCGGGGCAGGGGATGCGGGGCTAGAGGCCAGTCGCCGTGCCGCCGCTGAACGCGAAGCCGCGTTGACGGGCAACCCAATTCCGTTGAATGCAACAGTAACAGCCGTGCCTGTGGATGCATCCCCCAGCAATCCGGTTCCCAATTCAGTGACAGTTCAGCCGCTGGATGACATGACTTCGGCCGCAACGACACCCAATTCGCCAGAGATTTCGGACGAAAACAGCTTTGATGCTGTGTCTGGTCGCGAATCCATCGAAAGTGATGCGGCACGTTTGGCGACGAACCGTCAGCAGTATTCCGTCGTTCAGCCAACTGATTTACCGACCCGTCCGGGTCAGTTGCCGAACATCGTCGACTATGCGTTGGCGACCAACAACCCTGTTGGCGTTCAGCTGTACACGCGGCGTGGCATTAACCTGCAGAACCGGTCTATCCGTGCCTGTGCGCGGTATGCAGCATCCGATCTGGCGCAACAGGACTTTCTGGCCAACGGCGGCCCTGTACGCGACCGTTTGAACGTTGATCCTGATGGCGATGGGTATGCATGTAAGTGGAACCCTGCACCGTTTCGTGCAATCCGCAACGTCCAGTAATCCGTGACCCCCGTTTGGCATCCCAGCCCGAATTTCGGGGTGCGCAAAGGGAGGGAGACGCCTTCGCTCATCGTTATCCACTATACTGCTATGGACGGCCCCCAACCCGCGCTGGACCGTTTGTGTGATCCTGAATTTGAGGTGTCCGCCCATTATCTGGTCGGTCAGGGCGGGCAGGTCTGGCAGATGGTGGATGAAGCAGATCGCGCATGGCACGCTGGAGCGGGATCATGGGGCGGCTGTACGGATGTGAATTCAGCGTCGATTGGGATCGAGTTGTGTAATCGTGGGGATCATCCGTTTCCTGTGGCGCAGATTGAGGCGTTGAAGGAATTGATGCGTGGGATCATGCAACGGTGGGATATTCCGGCGTCGGGTGTGATTGGTCATTCGGATATGGCACCGGGGCGGAAGGTTGATCCGGGGGCGATGTTTCCTTGGGGGGCATTGGAACAGGCTGAACTTGCGACGAAATTAGACCGGCGCCTGACCTTGGGGAGGCGAGAAGCGCCTTCCCGGGGGGAAGGCCAGGCGCGGGTCGATCGTTCCTCACGACCAGTTTCTGCCTCGACATTCAGAGAGCAAGTTCAGAAACTCGGGTACACCGCCACCGCTGACGACGACACCCTGCTTGCCACAGTCCGCCTCCGCTTCGCCCCTCACAAATACGGCCCGCTGGATGCCGATGACATGGCCCTTGCCGTCGCCCTTGCACAAATCCCCACAACCGCTTAACCGCACCCTTGCGTGGGTGGCTGGGCGACCGTGGGATGGCAACATTCCGAGGAAAGTCCGGACTCCCTGAAACAACGGTGCCGGGTAACGCCCGGCTGGGGAAACCCAAGGGACAGCGCCACAGAGAACAGACTGCCATCTACATGGTGGCACAGGTGAAACGGTGGGGTAAAAGCCCACCGCGGGTCTGGCAACAGAACCGGCGACGGCAAGCCCCACCGGGAGCAATGCCAAATAGGGACCGCACAGTGGCGCGTTTCACGCCCCGCAGGTTCGGGTTGGCAGCTAGAGCGCGGTTGGTAACAGCCCGCCCAGAGGAATGGTCGCACATGGGGGCAACTCCAAGACAAAATCCGGCTTATAGGTTCCCTGCATTAACACTTTGTTAACCTTAACGCTGTTGACACAGATATGTGCTTGCGCGCGATTGAAGCGCGGCGTGAAGGGTTTGCCATGGACGCAAAACGATTTGATGCTGAGTTGGATTTAGAGAATCTGTCGGTGGTTAAACCAGAAACTGGTTTAAGCCTGTCGTTGTTGCGAAATGTTAACGACTGCGTAAAGATTTTGGGAACCGATGGGCGCCTGAAGTTCATGAGTGAAAATGGCCTGTGCCTGATGGAACTGCGGTCGCTGGAACCGATCCGTGGCTATTTCTGGTGGGATCTTTGGCCTGATGATGTACAAACCACATTGAAAGAGGCTGTAGAACGCGCTGCAAACTTGGAACATATCAAGTTTGAGGCGCCATGCCCAACCGCCAAAGGCACCCCCAAGAATTGGGCCGTGACCGTGACCCCGATATTGGATCACAAAGGGGC
>JBMZCY010000078.1:0-7833 GCA_049613825.1 Planktomarina sp. | reverse complement strand
CTTTTCAAGCACCGGTTCCATCTTTTCGACCACACGCACAAACTGCCGCGCCGCTTGGCGTTCGGTCAGACGGTTGCCCGGGGCCGCAGCAGGTGTGGGTGCAGACACGGACGCCTTGGTTTGCGCGGCGGGCGTGGTCGATTGTGTGGGGGCTTGCAATGTGCACCCCGCAAGCCCGACAATTCCGGCTAAGATGAGAAAACGCATAAAATATCCCCTAACGAATCTGCACCATGCGACAATAGCGCATCTAAACTTTTGCAATCATTGCCTTATCTAAGTGTTATGACAACACGTGTTCTTTATAATGGTGCCTGCCCGATCTGTTCCCGCGAAATCAGCGCGTATGAACGGTACGCTGCGAAACGCGATTTGAACGTGGGGTTCGAAGATCTGAATGCATCCGATCTGTCCGAATGGGGGATTGATGCAGTCGACGCGGCGAAGCGCATTCACGTCATGCACAACGGTCAGGTTATATCCGGCCTGCCTGCCTTTGCATTGGTCTGGGACGAAATGCCCAAAATGCGGTGGCTGGCGTGGATTGTGCGCCTGCCCGTCGTCCGCACGATTCTTGGCCTGTTTTATGATCATATCCAAGCGCCCTTGTTGTACGCACTGCACAGACGTCGCGAACGCAAAGCGGGTCTTGCGTCAAAAGGGTAAGCGGCTAAGCTGACCCCATGTTTACAATTGAACACGGCTTTGATGCCTCGACCGTTACGCTTGTCGACGACACCCCTGATGTGCCGTTGAAAGAAGACGTGGCAGTTCAGTTGTTTGAGGACTGCGTGGTCGTCAAACAGTGGGACGCACGAACCAACCTGATGCGCACCATCACCCTATCCCTGAATCAGGTCCGCGATCTGACAGCCGCATTGGACCTACCCGAAGGCGTTTACCAGTTGGAGGACATATGACCACAGGTTTCTACTGGGACGAACGCTGCTTTTGGTTTGGCGGTGGCAACTATACGTTCACCATGCCTGTGGGTGGGCTGGTGCAACCAATGACGGGCATTGGCCTGCCAGATAATCCAGAAACGAAGCGACGTCTGAAGAACCTGATGGATGTGACTGGCCTGACTAGTACGTTGGCATCCCAAAGCGCGGATGAGGCATCCCTTGCCGCATTGGCCCGTATTCATCCCATGTCCTATTTGAAAGAATTCAAAACTGCATCGGATGCGGGGGGCGGTGAATTGGGGCTCAGGACTCCGTTTGGCGCAGGCGGCTATGAACAGGCCGCACTGTCTGCGGGATTGGCCCAACGTGCAGTGGCGGATGTCATGGCGGGGCGTGTTCAGAACGCTTATGCCCTGTCCCGTCCGCCGGGCCACCATTGCCTGCCTGATTTCCCGAACGGATTCTGCCTGCTGGCGAACATCGCGATTGCAGTGGAAACAGCGCGGGACAAACAACCAGACCTGAAAGTCGCCATCATTGATTGGGACGTGCACCACGGCAACGGGACAGAGGCGATCTATCTGGACCGCACCGACACCCTGACCATATCCATCCACCAAGAACGCAATTATCCGATGGATACGGGCGAGGCTGACAAACGGGGCGCCAATAACACGAATATCAACGTGCCTGTGCCACCGGGATCAGGTCACGCCACGTTCTTACGTGCCTTTGACAGTATCGCTCGGCCTGCGTTGGATAAATTTCAGCCTGACTTGATCATCGTCGCCTGCGGTTATGACGCAGCTGCAACTGATCCTTTGTCGCGAACATTGGCCACAGCACAAACCTTTGCAGACCTGACCGAGCGTACCAAACAAGCTGCAGCAGACCTGTGCGACGGTCGTCTGGTCCTTGTCCACGAAGGCGGGTATTCTGAAGCTTATGTTCCCTTCTGCGGTCACGCCACCATCGCAACACTGGCCGGATCACAGATTGATGCACCGGACCCGATGGCGAATACTTTGTCGCTCCGCCAGCCCACCGACCGGTTCCAAACATTTCTGGACGAATGGGTCGATGAACTGGCGGCCTTTTTCAACGCATAGCTTGCATCACGCGTCCGTGTTCCCCACGTAAGGTCCATGACAGATGCACTCACTTTCTTACGAACCCGCCGATCCCGTCCTGCCAAAATTCTGAAAGCACCTTACCCTGATCGAACCGTGGTTGCTGACCTGTTAGAAATCGCATCCCGCACACCGGACCATGGCAAGTTGGAACCGTGGCGGTTCATCGTTCTCGACATCCCCGCCCTGCGCCGCCTTGGCGATTTGGCCCATGATCTGGCGACCAAGGCAGGTGCCGACGCAGACAAAGAGGCCAACCAGTATCAGACCAGCGGCTGTGCAGTTGTTGTGGTCGAATCCCCGAAATCCTCGGAAAAAATCCCCGCGATAGAACAAACCTATGCCGCAGGCGGAGTGTGCCTGTCCCTGCTGAATGCAGCCCTTGCATCCGGCTGGGGCGCAAACTGGCTAAGCGGTTGGGCATCCCACGATGCAACCTTCTGCCGCAACGGTTTAGGCCTGTCAGATCACGAACGTATCGCAGGGATCATTCATCTGGGCACAGGCCCAGATACCATGCCCGACCGCCCACGCCCTGACGTTTCGGCCATTACCACATGGATCACAGAATGATCTTCCTCGACTTTTTCAAAGCCCTGTCACAGATTGGCGACCCTCGTTTTCTAAAGGTTCTAGGCAAAGGCGTGGGCCTGACCATTGCCCTTCTGATCGGGTTCTATGTGACCTTTGTCGTGCTAATCACAAAACTAGGCTTCACTGCTTGGATCGCAGAAACCGTTGGCATTTCAACCGGATGGGCCACAGGCGCGCTTGGCATTGGCGGGCTGTTCATCATGCTGGCCCTGTCCGTCTTCCTCATGGTTCCCGTCGCCAGTGCAATCACATCGCTTTATCTGGATGATGTCGCAAGTGCGGTTGAGGCGCACCACTACCCCGACCACCCCAGCGGCAAAACTGTCCCCTTCATGGAAGGGCTGGCCGAAAGTGCCCAGTTTCTGGGGGTCATCCTAGCAGCCAACATGGCGGCATTGGTGGTCGTGATCTTCATACCCATCCTTGGCCCCATCCCGTTCTGGGTCGTCAACGGATACCTGTTAGGCCGCGAATACTTCACCATAATTGCCCGCAGACATCTGGGCCAAGACGCGGCCTTCGCGATGTTCCGCACCCACCAATCCCACGTTTGGTTCGCGGGTCTGCTGATGGCAATCCCGCTGACCATTCCACTGGTGAACCTACTGGTCCCAACCCTTGGGGCCGCGACCTTTACGCATCTGTTTCACCGCCTGAACCGTTAACGGTTCATCCGGTGGAACAGGTCCAAATCTTTGACGGTAATCACGCCCGACAGGATCACGCCTGCGATAATGACCCACAGCACAAACGCCACAATCGTGGTGACCATAAAGCGTTTCTTCATCTGCGGGTTGGCCGGACTGCCAGAATGCGTACCCGGTACGATCTTTCCAGTGTCCCCCTGCGATTGCAGACGGATCGGCAGGATAATCAGCAGGGTCATAAACCAGATCACTGCATATAGAACGATGGCAGAGACTATGCCCATTACACCTGCTCCAATTCAACCAGACAGCCGTTGAAATCTTTGGGATGCAGGAACAGCACCGGTTTGCCGTGCGCACCGATCTTCGGCTCACCCGTGCCCAGAACACGCATGCCATCCGCCTTTAGTTTGTCACGGGCGACGATGATATCATCCACCTCATAACAGATGTGATGGATACCGCCTGCGGGATTCTTGTCCAGAAATCCTTGGATCGGGGATCCCTCACCCAACGGATACAAAAATTCGATCTTTGTGTTCGGCAATTCAACGAAAACAACTGACACACCGTGATCCGGTTCATCCTGAACAGGCCCCACATTCGCGCCAAGCGTGTTACGGTACTGGTTCGCCGCTGCTTCTAAATCCGGCACAGCAATGGCCACGTGGTTCAATCGTCCGATCATCGGTCTTCCTTTCATCTACGGCACCCCAAAGCGCCTTATTCCTGCACGTGTTGCGTCACAGTTCCGACCAACGCAAGCCCCGTTAACGCCGCATTAGGATACATGAGGCGTAATGGGTTTAGGAAAAAGATAACCTTGATTCGCAAAAGGAAAGACCGAAACTATGACCGATATGGACAACTTTCTTTACGCCCAAACCCCGACGGCCATGCGCCCGCTGTTGGGACTGACCGTTCTATTGGTCGAAGACAGCCTGACCGCGTGTGAAGCGATCCGGCTGATGTGTCTGCGGTCTGGCGCACGTCTACGCCGCGCCGATTGTCTGGAAAGTGCACGCCGTCATTTGCGCGTGTACCGCCCGACGGTAGTGATTACCGATATGGGTCTGCCTGACGGGTCCGGTGCGGAACTAATAAATGAGTTAAAGTCCGATCAAACGCCTGTCGACGTGATCTTGGGCCTGTCTGCGGACATTGACACCAAGACCGAGGCCATGAACGCTGGGGCCACAGGGTTCATCGAAAAACCGATCAATTCACTAGCGGCGTTTCAGTCCGCGATCCTGAATTATCTGCCACAAGACCGCCACCCTTCGGGGCCACGTAAACTGAACACCGAAGTCATCGCGCCCGATGGCGTGGCGTTGCAGGAAGATTTGGCCCATGCGCTGAACCTGTTGGAAGATGGCGATGATACGCCGGCAACGCATAAGTATTTGAAGACGTTTCTGACAGGTGTGGCGCAAACCGCGTCAGATGATGAGCTAGAATCCGTAACCACAGCTTATGCCAATGCCCGTGCGCAAAATGTCGCACAGCACGAACAGGCGCGATTGTCAGCAGTGTTGATCGAAAGATTAGCGCAACGACAGGCGATCTAAGCAATCAAACCGGGGTCCATCCCCATTTCAAGCCCTGGAAAGACTGCATTTTCAATGATGGTCTTGTCCAATCCATATAGCCCCCGTATGGCCCATGCCGCATAAGCCCGCACATCGCGGGTCGGCATCAGGTCACGGCGGGCATATAAATCAACCTCGGCCAAACCGGGCCAATCACCCAACACGCGTCCACCACGGATAGCGCCACCGGCGAACAAGGCCATCCCGCCTGTGCCGTGGTCTGTGCCTGCCGTACCATTTTCACGGGCGGTGCGCCCGAATTCGGTCATGGCCACGACAGCGGTCTTGCCCCAAACATCGCGGCCCACCCCCTGTCGCAAACGCAGCAGAGTCCCCGCCAGCTGATCCAAAGCACGATTAATGCCGCGACGTTGATTGGAATGCGTGTCCCATCCCCCGATTGAGAACGCCGCAATCCGCGTATCTCCGCGCAACCGACTGGCCGCAAAGTCAGCCACACGCCCCGTCGATCCTTCTTTGGCAGGGGCCATCATTTCCATGCCTTCCATCATCATGCCGTCTTCGGGGACGCCGCCAGATGCGCCTGACTCTAAGGATGCCAAAATCTCCATCGCCTCGGCCGATGCTGCTTGGAACAGCGGATCATCATGCATCACCAAGTCCAGCAATCGCTGCCCTTGCGGCGTCATGTTCACCCCCAGATCAGGCGACCAATCGCTGACCTTTGCATCGCCATGCATCATAAACATCCGGTCCTGCCCGATGGAGTATGCCGTTTCCGACACCACGCCCGGCATGTTTTGCAACATCCGGTTCATCCACCCATCGCGCGGCTTGCCTTGCAGACTGGCCACACCCGCTTCTAACAAATCCTGCCCGTCAAAATGACTGCGCCGTTCGCGGTAAGGGGTTGAAACGGCATGAGCGAACCCCAATTCACCCACCTTCCAAAGTGGCATTAGCGTTTCTAAACGCGGATGCAGCGCAAAAAAGCCGTCCAAATCCAACGCGCCTTTATCGGGGCCAACAGAAATCCGATCCCGCAATCCGCGCAAATCAGGATCACCATAAGGCTGCACCACGTCTAGCCCATCCATCGCCCCACGCAGCACAATCACAACCAAACGATTATCGCCCAGCGCAGGCGAGGCCGCAAAGGACATTGGCGTCACAAGCGGTGAGGCCGCCAGCGAACAGCCAATCATCCCACGCAATACATCACGACGTTTCATGTTTGCTCACCTGTGGTGCGACTCATGGTACTATCTCCTCTGAAACGCGGGGCTGGCAAAGATTAGGGCAATGCCTTCCTTGCGCAATGACGCGCTGTCCACGGCAAACCGCAACGATTGTGGTGCCGTATCGCCCAGCGCATCGGTCAACACTTGGCGCGGATCAGGCACACGAACCAACAGTTGATCAGGTGCAGACAACGCCCATTCCAACCGTGCCGCCAACCCCTGTGGCGTGATCCAACGATCATCCGCCTCTGCCAGACCATCGGGGCCAGATGCCTTCTGCCAACCCTGCCCCATCTTGCGCAACGGGCTTTCCAGCAGATCAACAATGCGCCGGGGTTTCATCTTATGCATCACAGCCGCAGGCAGACCCAACGACCGCAGCGCAGCAGTCACATATTCCAACGGCCACTTGATATTCCGCATCTCTGCCGCCCAGCTTTCAGGGTGCCGCAGCATAGTATCAGTCACGGCCAGCAGATCACCGTCACTGGCCAGATAGCTGTCCGTCATGGCCCGCACCAAATCATCCGACGGTGTATCTGCCACAAAATGCACAGCCATTTTTCGCGCAATATGGTGTGCCGTCACCGGATGCCGTGCCAGATCACGTGCCAGCGGCAGCAGATCATCCACCGACCGCTTTGCCGTCCCATAGGTCTGCCCCATAATAGTAAACGGCCCCGGTTCCGCTTGGTTCAACTTGAACGTCGTCCCCCGCCCCAGCTTTTCGGTCCATCCGGTCAGCGCCGCAGCAAGAGCCTGCACATCGCCTTGCGTATACGGGCCACCGACGCCAAGGGTATGCAATTCCAACACTTCCCGCGCCAAATTCTCGTTTATCCCGCGATCCGAATCCTCACCCCCCTTGCGGGAGTTCGGCCCAATAGACGCGGATTGATCCAGATAATGCAGCATCATCGGATGCGTAATCGCCGCCGCCAACATATCCTCAAACCGGCCCAGAACATGGGGGCGAATGGCGCGGTCCAGATAATCCCCTGCCCAGGCCTCATGCCGGTACGTCTTCCCTTGTGCCGTGAAATGATCAGCCCAAAACCACACCAATCGTTCGGTCAGACCGTGATCCGTATGCACCCCGCGCGCAACCGTATTAGCCAACATCCGCAACCTGTCCCTGCGCAGTTCAGCGTTCACTTGGCCCAGCGCACGGTGCGTGGCCTGACCTTCTGGCGTGTCCTTCAACCCTGCCCGTTTGTTCTGACGGTGTTCTTTCAACAGCTGGGTTTGCAGATTAATCTGCGCGCTTTCACCACCATGCAACGGCAACTGGAATTCCCGCGCAATCGCATCCCGCTGCGCATATGTCAGCATATTTTCCACGGTTCGTGGCGGTACCACACCGGGCCGTAACCCTGTCCCAAATCGCAGTGCGCCAAGAGTCGGATCAATCCGCATAAGAAAAGCCCCCGAAACCATCGCTTCGGGGGCAATATAACATAACAGTATTAAGAATTTGAGGCCTAAGCCCCAACTTTAGCTTTCCGGCATAACCACGCGCAAATTCAATTCGCGCAGCTGTTCGTTCATCGGTTCATTCGGCGCGTTCATCATCAGATCTTCGGCGCGTTGGTTCATCGGGAACATGATGACCTCACGAATGTTGTCTTGATCGGCCAGCAGCATCACAATCCGGTCGATCCCAGCCGCGCAACCACCGTGGGGCGGGGCACCGTATTGGAACGCATTGACCATACCACCAAAGCGCTTTTCAACTTCTTCTTTGCCATAGCCAGCAATTTCGAACG
>JBMZCY010000077.1:0-7978 GCA_049613825.1 Planktomarina sp. | reverse complement strand
ATGATAATATTCCCGTCGGCCGAACAGCCAGATCCGTAGTCAGACGTCTTCGATATCCGCGTGTTCTGAGCAGCTACATCCAGATCGGCGGTTTCGTCAATCACGATGGACGAATTACCAGCGCCCACACCATAAGCTGGTCGCCCCGAAGAATAGGCCGCCTGCACCATTGGTTTACCACCCGTGGCCAGTGTCAGGTCACATTCCTGCATCAGATGTTGGGTCAGCGGAATTGACGGCTGACGGACGCATTGAAACAGATCCTCGGGTGCGCCAACGGCACGACAGGCTGCACGCATCACTTCGGTCATGTTCCAGGTCGTCTGGGCGGTGCGGGGGTGCGGGGAAAAGATCACAGCGTTTCGGGCGTTGGCGGATGACACACCTGTTACAGGCGGCGTCATCGCGGGGTTTGTCATTGGGATCAACGATGCAATTACCCCAGCGGGTTTGGCATATTTGACAAGACCCTTAGCCTCATCCACCTCAACCACACCAGTCGACGGGGTTCGCAGAACATCGCGTAATACCATCTGAATTTTGAAACGCTTGGCCGGACGCCCTGCCCTATCACCGATGCCGCTTTCATCAACGCCTTGGTGCGCAAGACGCGTAAAGGTTTCTTCATTTCCTGCGTACCATGCAATCGCCTGCGACAGGCGGTCCAGATCAGCCTGTGACCAATCTTCGATTACTTTCATCGCGGTACGGGCGCGGGAAATCATGTCTGCCGTCAATTGGCGGTCGTCTTCAGTAAGCTGTTTGGCCATCGGAATGGGTGCTTTCGTTTGATGGAATGTGGGATGTGCGGCGTTGGCTGGTCAGATGCCCGAACGTGTGTTTGGCGTGGATCAGGCAGCGTCGTGCGTGTTCTTCGAACCCCAATTCAGCCACGCGGGACCGGTTGGGCAGTTCTATGGAATAATCAACAGGCGGCATGCGTTCGATAACGCCCGCAAAATCAATGCAGCCTTCACCCGGATACAGCCGCGCATCGCGGGCCAGTTGGATCATCCCTTCGCGGGTGTCCGCAATACCGGGCAACGCGTCCGAGATATGTAGGAAATTCAGAAGGTTCGCAGGAACATGCAGCAATTCGCCAAGGTCCACACGGGACAGGTGCAGGTATAACGTGTCGATCAGAATGCCCGCATTCGGCGCATTGGATGAACGTACAATATCCAGCACCTCGTCCAACGTGCGCAGGCGCGAAAAGCTGGGAAATTCAAGATCGACGGACAGGCCGTATTTGCCTGCGATTTCACAGGTTTCAGCATAGCATTCGATGATGAAATTTCGGTCATCGCGGGTCGGGGTCCATGCGGACATGATCATGCGGCTTGCGCCAAATTCTGCGCCAATTTCGCAGGCGCGTTCAAATTCGCGTGGGTCGCAGTCTTCGGTAATGCGGGCCAGTTCAACGTCCAGAACCTTCAGCCCAGTGGTGTTCAACGCAGTTTTCGTCGCAGCGATCATTTGCGCGTCAATCGGGCTTTCGCGGAATTCACCCGGCACGTTCATTTGGATAAACCGTGGGCTGACCGCATCATACCCCGCCCGCGCCGCAATATAGATCAGTTCGGGGGCCGTGGCATTTATCAGGGTCAGATGAGCCAGTGAATACAGAGGGTCGCCGTTTTCATCGGGCATGAGTCGCGCCTTTCGGGTTTCTTCCCAAAAGGCATATCACATTACATTAATAAAAATATATGATATTTTATAAAATATCACAATTTACGTTATAGGATCAAAAGTCGGCAAATACTGTGGTGGCATCGGCCCTTTGTTCCGCCCGCCTTGTTCCATCTGTTCCCAAGCATGGGACAGAATACCAACGGACCGTGACAGGCAGAACAGCCCGCGCGACAATGGCGCAGGAAAGCCCAATTCGCAGAAAATCACCGCGGTCGCCCCATCAATGTTCATGGCCAAAGGGCGTTTCCGGGAAAGGTTGGCCTGCACAGCTTCGCCAATATCCGCAAAGGTGCCTGCGACCGTGCCTTGGGCGGCGGCATCACGGACCAAGGCCATCAGACGCGGCGCACGGGGATCGACGGGTTTGTGGAACCGATGGCCAAAACCACTGACAATCTTGCCATTCTCAGCACGCCAAGCGTCCAGCCCGTCTTGGACGGCGGCCTGTAGATCAGCCCCCGCCTGCATCCGGGCAGCGATATCATAGTACAATTCTGAACATTGTTCCCCTGCCCCACCATGCACATCACCCAACATGTTCACACCGTTCGCCATTGCGTTGTTCAGACCCACGCCGCATGTCGCAGCCATGCGTGCGGAGGCAATTGATG
This sequence comes from Planktomarina sp., assembly GCA_049613825.1. Lineage (GTDB taxonomy): Bacteria > Pseudomonadota > Alphaproteobacteria > Rhodobacterales > Rhodobacteraceae > Planktomarina. The sequence goes on along the minus strand of JBMZCY010000077.1, from coordinate 5,672 downwards.
GCGCTTGCGGGCCATGGTCCACTCCGGCGACCAATGCCGCCTCAAACAACGCGGCCTGTTCCGGCGTTGGCATATCCCCACGCGTCATCAGCCAAATCATCTGCGGAAAACTGACATTGCCAATCAGATCCTGAATAGGATGCCCACGAAATTCAATCTTGCCGGGGGCCATGTCGATAATCGACGTGCGCCACCAATCGCGGACGGCTTGTGCATCTTCGGTCATGGAATATCCTTCAGGTCTGGGCAGCAAGGCGGATCGCAGCATTGCGGGCGCCATATCCGGCATAGCGGCCTTTGCGTTGTACAATTTCAAAGAAGAAGCCGTTGAAAATTGACTTGCCGTAAAGCTGGAAATACGCGCCTGTGTCGTCTTCATCGTACAGGATGTTTTCGGCCCGAAGCTGTTCTGTGAATGTATCGGACAGGCCAAATTCATCCTGCGTTTCAGCATAGTAATTTTGCGGAATATTCAGCCGCTCAAACCCATTCAAGGCAAGCCGCGCTGACGTTTCAAAGATATCATCGGTGGCAAAGGCGATGTGCTGAATTCCCGCGCCTGTTTTGCCCGATACAAAGCTGCCTGCAAAGGTATCGCCGTCGGCTGCCCCATTCAAGTTCAGCCGTACTTCACCTTCTGGCGTTTCGACCGATTGCGAACGGACAACGCCACTTGGGTCCGCGACGTCAAAAATCGGAGATTTCGACATATTGAACGTCGACAGGTAATACAGCAACCACCCCTGCATTTCATCGTACCGCATTGTCTGTGCCAGATGGTCAATGCGGCGCAGCCCGGCAGGTTGTATCACACGGTCGGACACAGCCTGAAATTCAATATCCCAAACGCGGTGCAAGTCGGATTTTTCATCAATGAAATGGATGACATGACCACCCACACCACGAATGGCCGGAATGTCCAAGTCGCCCAATTGCACGGTTTGCGTAAAATCCTGTGACCCCAGTGCTTTCGCCCGTGCCACGGTTGCCGCCGCATCTTGCACCCGCAATCCCATATCGCACACCGTTGGGCCGTGGGCATCAAAGGCAGCACCTGCATGCCCGCTACGTTCGCGGTTGACGACCATATTCACCGCCCCTTGCCGCCAAAGGACCACGTCTTTATGGATGTGTTGCCGTTCTTTCCTGAATGCCATCGATGCCAGAACAAATTCCAATGTTTCAGCGTCGGCTGCATCAACAGCGAATTCAACAAATTCGATTCCGGTCGAGGCGACCTTTCCCGGAACGGCTGGAACGGATCGCGCCAATTTAGGTTCTGTCGCTGCGGCGTCACCCAGCACGTTTACAACCGCGCGATACGCGCTGCGGACTGTATCCTTGCCTTGGGTTTCAGCACCAACCGACCAAGGTCCAGCATATCCGCCCCGCGCCAGAACACGTGCAGCACCACCAATGTTCAGTGTCCCCTGACCAGGCAACAGCGGGCGACGATGGCCATCAACCATTTGCACGTGAAACACACGCTCCGCAGGCCAGTCCCGCAACCGTGCAGGGCGTGATCCGTCGGCAAGGGCCGTTCGGGTCTGAAGGCCTAGCCCCACCTTTGAATCGGCACCAGACAGCAATGAAATTACAAATGGTTCTACCGCAATCGATGGGCGCAAAGCGATTTGGCAATTATGGGGACTGTCCGGCAAAACATTAATTTCTTGCGGAAGATCAACCAGCAAAACCTGCGCACCCACGGCATCTGCAACCTTCAATTTCGCAGCAACCTTGGCGCGGGTCACATCGCCCTGCAACGGACCAAGACCAACAATTCCCAAACCATGATCCGTCACCAAATCGCGCAACGCGGCCAAAGTGCCATCGAATTGAGCGATATCAGTGAATCCAAGATCAATCCCATCAAAACCAGCCTTTGCGATAGCCGTCAGCTTTTCCTGCAGAGTGCCAGGTACAATAGATGTGGGAATACAAAGCATTGAGCTTTACCCGTTGTAACCCAGTAGGCGTGGCAGCCACAGCACTAGGTCAGGAAACAGCATCAGGATAATCAAGGCGAAGATGAGAACAGCAAGAAAGCTCCAAATTTCGGCAATAATCTCGCGCAGGGGGATGTCTGTGACTGCATTGATAACAAACAGCAGGATCCCGTAAGGCGGTGTGATCAAACCTATCATAGAATTGACGACGATCAGCACACCAAAGTGCACCAGATCAATTCCCAAAGCCTCGGCTGTGGGAATGAACAACGGGACAATCACCAGAATGATGGTCGTTGCGTCCAGCACACAGCCCAGCAGCAGGACCAGCACATTGATCGCAATCAAAAATAGCAACGGGTGAATATCAGACCCCGCCAGCATGGCCGAAATCGCCTGCGGGATTTGTTCCGTGATGACGATGTAATTCAGAATGAACGCCCCACCAATCACGATCCCGACCGCAGCAGACGACCGCGCACTGTCCACAAACACTTGGTACAGCGCCTTGAATGACAACACTCGGTAAAACAATGCGGCCAGCATCAGGGCATAAAATGCTGCGACGGCCGCGGCCTCGGTCGGGGTCGTGACACCACCATAGATGCCGTAAAGAAGGATCACAGGCATCAACAGCGCAGGGAACGCCTTTGCGGTGGTTTTCGGCAGTTCGTTCAGCGGAACAGGGTCTTCCAGCGCGAAACCGCGTTTATGGGCCAGATAGGCGTTCATTGCCATCAGCACCACGCCCATGATCAGGCCCGGAAGGATGCCCGCAAGAAACAAGGCCCCAATAGATGCTTTGGACACCAGCGCGTAAAGCACCATCGGGATAGATGGCGGAATGATGGGGCCAATCGTGGCAGAGGCGGCGGTGATCGCTGCAGCATACCCACGGGAATAACGCCCGTCACGGGTCATCATGGATATAATGATCTTGCCAATGCCCGCCGCATCCGCGACCGCTGAACCGGACATGCCCGAAAAGATAAGGGATGCGACCACGTTCACATGACCTAATCCGCCCTTAAACCGCCCAACAATCGCAACACAGAACTGCAACAAGCGATCCGTGATCGACCCTGCGTTCATGATGTTCGCGGCAACAATGAACAGTGGCACCGCCAGCAGGATAGAACTGGTGTAAAATCCTTGCAGGATTTTTTCGCCCGCCAGTGCCACATCTGCGCCGGACATGCCCAGATAAACAACAGCGGCCAAAAGGATCGAGTATCCAATGGGTGTGCCAATACCTGCCAGAACAAACAGGGTGACAAGCATGGTGATCAGTTCAAAGCTCATGTCCGTTTCTCCGCTTCTTTGGCCTCAGCCTCTAGCACTGCTTCCAGTTCTGTTTTCGGGGGACCATTGCGGAAGGTGTCGATGGCCAGCCAGACGTATCGGGCGGCAACCACGATCATAAAACCTGCGTAGACAGAAAAAATCGTGCGCATCGGGATTTTCTCACCACTGAACGGATTGCGGACGGTGGATGTTTTGCGACGCTTCAACCAGTCGATATAATCCCAGGTGGGTTCCAACGCATAGATCATTCCGGCCACAATCGCGGCGGCGCTAATGATGGCAAAGATCGTTCGTGTTTTGCGCGATACCATCAGATAGATAATGTCAAATTTCACATGATCGCGTTCGCGCACGATGAATGCACAACTGAAAAAGATCACCCACACCCAAAGGATGCCAATCAGTTCAAGTGTCCACCCAAGGGGAGCGATATTTGCCAAAGCGGGCCAGAAGGATGCCAGATCAAAGGCAACGACCAGCTTTGGGAAATAGCGCGTAAATATTTGCAGAAGGAAGGTTAGGAAGATTGCCGCCAGCATCGTGGCGGCAATCATTTCGGCAATGCGGGTGGCCCAGCTTGATAGGTGTTTCATCTTAGGCCTCCCGAATCGTTAGCGCTTAGTTACCCAGCGCGTTGATTTGTTCCAAAACGCCTTCCGGGAAGGATTTTGCAAATTCGCTGCCAACATACTGTGCTTGCACGTGTGCACGGAACGCTGCTGTGTCTGGTTCATACACTTCCACGCCTTGCGCTTCGATAAAGGATGTCAGGTTTGCTTCCAGATCCAACTGGCGCAGACGACCAACGGATGCAGCGGCATCTGCGGCGCGTTGTACGGCAACTTGCAGTTCTGCGTCCATTGCGTTGAAGACCTCGGCCGAAATCGCGATATAGTTCAGGTCAACCAAGTGCGATGTCAGCGCGATTTGTTTTGTTACCTCGTAGAACTTTTTGTCCACAACAGTTGGCAGCGGGTTGTCCTGACCATCAACTGCGCCGGTCGCCAGCGAAGTGTAGACTTCGGAAAACGCCAATGGTGTCGGGGATGCGCCCAATGCGGCACCTAAGAATTGCCATGCGTCTGTGCCCGGCATCCGCAGGTTCACACCGGCCAGATCTGCGGGGGTTTGCACGTCCAGTTCTTCGCGCGTTTGACGCAGGTTCACGTGGCGACGGCCCAGATACATAACGGACAGCAGTTTTACACCCAATTCGTCTTCTACCGTCTGCTTAAAAGGATCCATCAGGGGATCGTTAAACACGCGCACCTGATGGGCTGCATCTTGGTGGACATAACCCGTCGCGAAGATTGAAAATTCTGGGAAGAATTGTGCCAGTTCTTGCGCAGATGTGATCGCCATTTCCAAGTTACCACGGCTAATCGCCTCAAGCTCGGTCCCTTGTGCAAACAGGGTCGCGTTGTAGGACGGCTCGTAAGATGCAAAACCGGATACGGCTGGGCCGAAGACTTCGGCCATTGCGACCGAACGCTGATCAGTTTCAGAACCGGATGTCGACAGGCGCAATTGGGTCTGGTGACCCGCAGCAAAAGACCCTGTTGCAGCGAAAGAGCCTGCGACGATCATCGCAGCCATTGCCACGCGACGTGTGAATTTAAGTGTCATAGTGTCCTCCCAGACGTGTGCGCTGCCCTTTGGCGGCAGCTGATGGGTAAAGTTATCCCGCATTTTTTCAAGATAACAATATATTTCTTAAAATATATGATATTTTATTCTGCTGCCTGTGATTTTTCCGTCTTTCGGACATTCAAGTGAACCAGTTCTTGCGAAATCGCAGCTTCCTGAATAGCTTCGATCACCTGCAAAGTGCGCAATCCTTCTGCCCCGGACACTGCCGGTTCGGAATCACCGCGGATCACATCGGCGAAATGTTTGATTTGGTTTATCAACGGATCAGACGCCTCACGCGGCATTGATGTTGCGCTGATCGGGTTCCACCAACTGTTGTTTCCATCGTGCCGCCACAACTGCATATCCGGCACAGACAGCGATCCTTCGGACCCGCCAATCATATAGCTGGACTGATTGGTTTTTGGGTAGATCGGATATTCGCCAGACGTCAATTCCCAACTCCATGGGGCGGCGATGCTGTCGGATACTGTGATGGTCGCCAATGCGCCACTTTCAAATCGCAGTATGGCGGCCGCCAAATCTTCGTTTTCAAATCCGCGCACAGATGGTGTCATTTGCGCCTGCACGCTCACAACTTCCCCCATGAACGACCGCAGCAGATCCACATCATGCACCAGGTTCACAGAAATCGGCCCAGCCCCTTGCTTTGTGCGCCATGGGGCAACTTCGAAGTAATCATCCGGCTTGTAAAACCAACATGTCACGTGGGCCGCACGGATGTCACCGATTGCCCCATCTTTCAGCAATTTGGATGCTTTTTGAATC
>JBMZCY010000076.1:0-8081 GCA_049613825.1 Planktomarina sp. | reverse complement strand
ATCAGGGGATCGACGTCGCCTTTGGCGGCTTTTGCGTTTAGGTCGATGCAGTACTTAGCCAATGCGGATTCTTTGGCATCGTCACCAACGGTTCCGTCTTCTGCGATGAACCCGTCATCTTCGTCTTCTGCGCCCACAACCGGACGGTTTTCGCCGAAGGCCGGATCTTTCGCCACGCCGTGTGCGATGAAGTTCACGGCGTCATAGCGGGTCATGTCTTGTTCTTGCAGGAAATATGCTGCGTTGGATTCGCGTTCAGCAAAGATCGCGACCAATACGTTTGCGCCAGTGACTTCGGTACGTCCCGATGACTGCACGTGGATTGCCGCACGTTGGATGACACGTTGAAAGGCGGCCGTTGGGACAGCTTCGTTGCCGTCGATGTCCGTAATCAGGGATTCCAGATCTTCGTTGATGAACGATTCCAGCGTCTTGCGCAGACTGTCCAAATCAACGGTGCACGCCCGCATCACTTTGGCCGCATCCGGTTCGTCGATCAAGGCCAGCAGCAGATGTTCCAGCGTTGCAAGTTCGTGTTTACGGTCATTCGCCAGCGTCAACGCATGGTGAATAGAGTTCTCTAAAGTGGTTGAAAATGATGGCACGTTACAAAGTCCTCATTATCTGTGGTCGCGATGAAAGGGATCTTTCAGAATGCGTGCGACCGAAGCCTGTTATATAAAGACTTCGTTCTTTTCCTAGCACCTTCAACCCCTTTCGTTTAAATTCTATTACATTTCGCTTTCACGGCTGCGCGAGGGGGGCATTAAAAGGCATCCTTGCGCTTACGAATTTCGGTGAACACGTCTGTCGGATCCGCGCCTGCCATGCCGATGGCGGCCTGTAGGGACGGGGCGTCAGCACGCAGGAACGGGTTCGTGGCTTTTTCTTCGGCCAAGGTTGAGGGCACAGTTGGACGTCCCCCCATACGGCGGAGTTTAACGTTCGCCGTGCGTTCCGCGAGGGCTGCGTTATCTTCGCCGAGGGAATTGGCAAATGCGATGTTCCCGCTGGTATATTCGTGGCCGGAATAGATGATTGTGTCATCGGGCAGGGCACGCAGTTTCTGCATGCTATCCCACATTTGTGCTGGTGTGCCTTCGAACAAGCGACCGCAGCCCATGGTCATCAGGCTATCAGCTGTGAACGCCGCGCCGTTCATGACGAAAGCGATGTGACCGACGGTGTGGCCGGATACATCCATCACCTGAACCTCTTGCCCGAACAGCTGGAACGTCGCGCCATCCATCACGGCCAGATCCAATGGGGGCAGGCGGGATGCATCTGCGGCGGCCCCGATGACCTGTACATTTTCGCGCCCCGTCAGGTTGTCCAGCCCATCCACATGATCCCAGTGGTGGTGGGTCAGCAGGACATGGGTCAGGGTCCAACCTTCCTTCGCCAGCTGTTCATTGATCGGACTGGCATCAGGAACATCGACCAAGGCCGCTTCCCCTGTTTCTGGATTTCCGATCAGGAATGCGTAGTTGTCTTGCAGGCAAGGAATGGTTTTGATGGTAAAGGGGTGCATGGGGCCTCCGCACATGTTTAGGATCAAGCTAAACCAAAGGACATGAAGCGCAATGCATTTGGACGTACGCGAACTGTATGATTTCTATTACCAATCGGCATTGGGCCGTGCGGTGCAGCAATCCGTGCGCGATCAGTTGTTGCGGATGTGGCCGGATGCAAAGAATGATACTGTTGTGGGATATGGGTTTTCCGTGCCGTTGCTGCGCCCATATATGGAAAGCGCACGTCGGGTGGCAGCGTTGATGCCCGGACCACAGGGTGTGATGCACTGGCCAGAAGGGGAACGGAATATTTCCGTTCTGTGCGAAGAAACCCGCTGGCCGATTGAGGCAAATTCAGTCGACAAGCTGATCGTTTATCATGGATTGGATACATCAGATCACCAAGCAGCGGTGATGGAGGAATGTTACAGGATATTGGCCGAGAATGGCCGTGCCGTGTTTATCGTCCCGAACCGTGCATCCCTTTGGGCACGTCGCGAGGGAACACCATTTTCCGTTTCACGTCCGTTTACTGCTGGTCAGTTGGAAAAGCGGTTGAAGTGGCACGGGTTTCTACCGGGCAAGCATATTACGGCACTGTATCAACCGCCGTCAGTGCATCCATTCTGGTTAAGGTTCGGTCCTACCATTGAACGGATCGGGCAGGGGATACCTGCGTGGCGTGGGGGCGGTGTGTTGATGTTGGAAGTCGAAAAGCAGGTGCCAAGGCCACAAAGGCCGGGTTTGGGCAAGATTATCGCCAAACCATTGGGTGTTTTGGACGGGATAGGCGCTGTGGAGCCGGTGCGCAGGCACGGTCATTAAAATACGTTCAGGCGGCTAATAGCGCGAAAAGGTCCCTGCCGTTCACTGGTTTCGTCAAACGCGGTGCGTCGCCGAACCCTTCAGGCATCTGTTCTAAACTATAGCCGGACACAACCACAAAGGGAACACCCATGTCGCGCAGTTTTGCGGCCACATCAGCGGATGTTTCATCCCCCAGATTAACGTCCAGAACAGCAGCGTCGCAGTGCGAATTACGCAAGGTTTTTATCGCACGATCTACGGTTGCACAGGGCCCAAGCGCTGTGAATCCGCGTTCTTCAACTTGATCAACCAAATCCAGACCAATCAGAATATCGTCTTCTACGATAAGTATATTTTTTGTCATATGCGCGACTTCCTTACGCAACTATCTTTATGCTACTTGAACCGGTTTGGATAGGTTGGACGTTGAACACTTCAAATGCCAACGCAGACCGGAGGGGGCGAAATCAGTTTTGACTATAGCATCCAATGACATTTCTGCGACTGTCCCCGTTACCCGTGATCCAAATCCCAAATCGTTAGGTGGCGTTATCGTAGGTCCACCAGTTTCGACCCAAGACATATTAAATGTGCTATCTTCAATGGTCCATAAAATCCGAACTTCGCCATCTTGATTGGAAAGGGATCCATATTTCCCAGCATTTGTTGCCAGTTCATAAATTGCCATACCGATCGTTTGTGCTGCAGGTGCATCCAACGCAACTTCGGGGCCTTCAATGAATATTCTTTCCCCGACCAACCCTTCAAAATACGCAAGCTGGGATAACACCAGTGTAGAAAGCGAAATCTTGCGCCATTCATTTTTGACCAAAAGATCCTGACTGGCGGACAAGGCCCTCAATCGCAGGGCAAAATTATTGACGAATTCACGCGATTCCGACTTGCTGGTTTGCCGTGCAATGGCTTGAACCAAAGACAGAAGGTTCTTTGAGCGGTGATTGACTTCGGCCATCAGCAGCTGAATCTGATCACGGTTTTTAGATAACTTATCAGCTGTGATCATGCTGTCGTGGGCACGCACCACTTGGCCGTAAACGCCTGACGTGAGCAGCAGCGAAAATAAAACACCCGCGATGGCGATCAGTTTTGACCCCATTGTGCTGATCGTCGTTTCGAATTCGGGTGTGGATACAGTCTGAAACGTCCAAGTGCGCCCGAACACGTCAAAGGTCTGGGTGGAGGTATATTTCGCATCCAAAAGCCCACCATTTGCCAAACGAACATCTTCGAACATTGTTTCTTCTGGTGTTACGGATGGCGCATCATAAAGGCTCGCCGCCAACAAACCCTGTACGTCGATGCCTTGTTTGGCCAAGATGGCCTCGACCAAATCACCCATTCGGAACGCACTAATAATCAACCCCTGTGTCGCAGCAAGCCTTGCTGTTGGACTTAACGTTGGCAGATCATTGGTAAAGACGGGCAAAATGACGATGGTGCCCGCTTGCACAGTTTCTGCCCCGTTGCTTGGGTTTTCCGAAATCAACTGTATTTTTGCCGTCATGGTCGGATTGCCCGTGGAAATTGCGGCATCAATCGCTGCACGGCGGTTGGGTTCCGAATAGATGTCAAATCCCAACGCTTGTTCCGTCATGGGATTCATCGGTTCCACATATAGCAGGGGGGCATACAAATCCCGTGGGCCGTCAGGTTTAATAGTATAGCCGGGCCAATCCGTGGCATCTATGTACCGGCTGAACCGGTCAAGTTGGCTACGATCGCGCAAGACCACCCCATAACTAACGCCAAGTACCCCGGGGTAGTTGGCCGCAAAATCCAGATTACTGACGTAATCATGCCAATCTGCGCGGGTCACTTCGTCCGACGACCGGAAAAAGCTTACCCCACCGCGCAAAAACAGGCCATAAGCCCGCATTGTATCGCGTAGATCCCGCGTTACAGTGTCCGATATTTGTTCAAAAGCAGCTTGCCCGCGGTTAAACTGTTGTCGTTTCTCGTAGGACCACAACAAGGCCGTTGCCAACAGCATGGCGACCAGTGTGGCAACGACGCCCCAATAGTCACGACGGGTAATCAATTTCATGCACGGATCCTTTGTGAACAGCCAAGCTGATTTGATAGACATCAACGTCAGTGGGGGAATTGACTGCAATAATGTTACGTATCGTAAGCTTCGGTAGGCGACAGTGTCAACGTCGATCAACCTTAGGGTGATTTTCCAAGGGAATCGGATTGCCCCGAAAGTTGCGCACGTTGGGGCGCGACGTAGCGGCAGTTTGCCTGTAAAGTTAAGAAATGCACTGCTTCCGTGCGACTTAATGACATTACCATCAGGCATTGCGACCAGCGGAACCCTCTGCTACATCGCCCAAGAATTTCGCATTACGGTAACGTGATGCTGTCTTGTTGGGCCTGACCATCGGTCCGACGCACTAACCAGAGGGTGAGACTTGTCAGAACCAGTATCAATCTCGTCCGGTATCGCAGGCCGCTATGCTACAGCAGTCTTCGAAATCGCTAAAGACGACAAGAAACTCAAAGACCTGGAAGCAGACGTAAACGCATTGGACACAGCTTTGTCCGACAGCGATGCCCTGTCATCCTTGGTCACATCACCGGTGTACACACGTGATGAAATGGGGGCTGCGATTGCAGCCGTTGCCGACAAAATGAAACTGACGGCAACTATGAAGAACACTTTGGCCCTTATGGCCACGAAACGCCGTTTGTTCGTGCTGCCGCAGTTGATTGCTGCACTGCGCGGATTACTGGCGGATTATAAAGGTGAGGTGACTGCAGATGTCATATCGGCAAAAGCACTAACCAAAGCCCAGGCCGACAAACTGGCCAAAACACTGAAGGCCCAAGTGGGCAAAGATGTGATTATCAAAGCGACCGTTGATGACAGCCTCATCGGCGGTCTTGTCGTTAAAGTGGGTTCGCAGATGATCGACACGTCGATCAAATCGAAACTCAGCGCACTTCAGAACACAATGAAAGAGGTCGGATAACATGGCGATCCAAGCAGCAGAAATTTCTGCAATCCTGAAGGACCAGATCAAAAACTTCGGCCAGGAAGCCGAAGTTGCCGAAGTGGGCCGCGTACTTTCCGTAGGTGACGGCATTGCCCGCGTTTACGGTTTGGACAACGTTCAAGCAGGCGAAATGGTTGAATTTCCAGGCGGTATTCAGGGTATGGCCCTGAACCTTGAAGCCGACAACGTAGGTGTTGTTATCTTCGGGACCGACCGGGACATTAAAGAAGGCGATACCGTCAAACGTACGAACTCCATCGTGGACGTTCCCGCGGGTGAAGGTCTGCTGGGTCGCGTTGTTGACGCGCTGGGCAACCCGCTGGACGGCAAAGGCCCGATTGATGCTTCCGAGCGTCGCTTGGCAGAAGTCAAAGCACCGGGCATTATCCCGCGTAAATCGGTTCACGAACCGATGGCAACTGGTCTGAAATCCGTTGACGCGATGATCCCAATCGGTCGTGGCCAGCGTGAATTGGTTATTGGTGACCGTCAGACAGGTAAAACTGCTGTGGCACTGGACGCCATTCTGAACCAAAAAGTGTACAACGACGCTGCCAAAGACGACAGCGAAAAAGTATACTGCATCTACGTTGCTGTTGGCCAGAAACGGTCCACAGTGGCTCAGTTGATGAAGAAGTTGGAAGAAACTGGCGCATCCGAGTACACCATCGTTGTGGCGGCGACTGCGTCCGACCCGGCACCGATGCAGTTCTTGGCACCATATTCGGCGACTTCCATGGCGGAATACTTCCGTGACAACGGCAAGCACGCGCTGATCATCTATGATGATTTGTCCAAGCAAGCTGTGTCTTACCGTCAGATGTCTTTGCTTCTGCGTCGCCCACCAGGACGTGAAGCGTACCCAGGTGACGTATTCTACTTGCACTCGCGCTTGCTGGAACGGTCCTGTAAACTGAACGAAGACCACGGTTCTGGTTCCTTGACGGCGTTGCCGATCATTGAAACCCAAGGTGGTGACGTTTCCGCGTTTATTCCAACCAACGTGATTTCCATCACCGACGGTCAGATATTCTTGGAAACTGAATTGTTCTACCAAGGTATCCGTCCTGCGGTGAACACGGGTCTGTCCGTTTCGCGTGTTGGGTCTTCCGCACAAACGAACGCGATGAAGACAGTTGCGGGTCCGGTTAAACTGGAACTGGCGCAGTATCGTGAAATGGCTGCCTTCGCGCAGTTCGGTTCCGATCTGGATGCGGCCACACAGCAGTTGCTGAATCGTGGTGCACGCCTGACAGAACTGATGAAGCAACCGCAGTATTCGCCAATGACCAACGCTGAAATCGTTGTTGTCATCTTCGCAGGTACAAACGGCTATCTGGATAACGTTCCAACGAAAGAAGTTGGTCGTTACGAAGAAGGCTTGCTGAACTTCTTGCGCGGCAAACACAGCGACCTGCTGGATTGGATCACAACAGAAGATCCAAAGATCAAAGGCGCCGCGGCGGACAAGATCAAAGCAGTGCTGGACGCATACGCAGCGGACTTCGCGTAAGGTCATATAGATGCCAAATCTTAAGGACCTCAAAAACCGGATCGAGAGTGTCAAAAGCACTCGCAAGATCACCAAGGCTATGCAGATGGTCGCGGCCGCAAAATTGCGCCGCGCCCAAGATGCAGCCGAGGCGTCCCGGCCATACACAGAACGGTTTAATGCCGTTCTGGGTGGGTTGGCAGCGTCTGCTGGTGGTTCGTCATCCGCCCCACGCCTTTTGGCCGGGACGGGAAGTGACCAAACGCATCTGTTGATCGTGATGACTGCTGAACGTGGTCTGTGCGGCGGCTTTAACTCGTCCATTGCCAAATTGGCACGGGCGAAGGCGGCAGACCTGAAAGCGGCTGGTAAGACTGTCAAAGTACTGACAGTTGGTAAGAAAGGGCGTGATGCCCTGAAACGAGACTTGGGTGACTTGTTCATCGGGCACGTCGATCTGACCGCTGTAAAGCGTTTGGGTTACGGTGACGCTGCTGGGATTGCACAAGATGTCCTTGCACGTTTTGATGCTGGCGAATTTGATGTCGCTACCATCTTCTTTAGCGCGTTCCAGTCGGTGATCAGCCAAACGCCAACGGCACAGCAGATCATTCCAGCATCGTTCGAAGCGGACGCGGTGGAAAGCACATTGTATGATTACGAACCAAGCGAAGAAGCCATCTTGGCCGACTTGCTGCCACGCGGTGTTGCGACCCAAGTTTTCGCAGCCCTGCTGGAAAACGGTGCGTCTGAACAAGGTGCGCGTATGTCTGCTATGGACAACGCAACACGCAACGCCGGTGACATGATCGACAAGCTGACGATCGAATACAACCGGTCGCGTCAAGCCGTGATCACGAACGAACTTATCGAAATTATTTCGGGCGCAGAAGCGCTCTGATTGTAGGAGAAACTACATGGCAGACCTAAAAGGTAAAATCACCCAGGTGATTGGTGCTGTTGTCGACGTACAATTCGAAGATCACCTACCGGCGATCTTGAACGCGTTGACCACAGACAACAACGGCAAGAAACTTGTGCTGGAAGTGGCGCAACACCTTGGCGAAAACACAGTACGTACCATTGCGATGGACGCGACCGAAGGTTTGGTTCGCGGTCAAGCAGTGTCCGACAGCGGTTCTTCTATCGAAGTTCCAGTGGGCGACGCGACATTGGGCCGGATCATGAACGTTGTGGGTGAACCCATCGACGAAAAAGGTCCAATCGGCGCAAAAGAAACACGTTCCATCC
>JBMZCY010000075.1:0-8174 GCA_049613825.1 Planktomarina sp. | reverse complement strand
TTTGTGGTGGGCGAACTAATAACCGATGTGAAAATTCGCACCTTCCGTTCCGACGAAGGGAACGGGCAATGCAACGGTTCCGAAACCGCGCCACCCTTCAGAAATTCACCAGCGTTCACAGCCAAATTTACAACCATTTCAATCACCAAAGGCACCTTGAAAAGAGACAGGTTTACAAAACGAAACGAGAAGCCGCGCTCACTGCGTGGTTCAAGATTTGTGCGTGATTTTTGTATGCGAAATCTGGTAATTAGAGACGAGTTAGAATTCGTCTGACAGCACCGTCTACAATATTAGGGTCTATTCATCCTTGGCACTTAACCCTTCAAGAACGCGCCGATGATCTTGTTGAATGTTGTCGGGTTTTCTAAGTGCGCGGCGTGGGCGCATTCGGGTATTGTTTTTAAATCCGTATTCGGGATCATATGAGCGAGTTGCTTGGTCTGGCTCCACGGATAGGTCCGATCTTGTTCACCCCAAACTATTAACGTGGGTTGGGAAATGTTTGACAGATTGTGAACACCAGACCACCCGTTCATTGCGTTTAGCCCTGCGAGAATAGACTGAATGCTACTGCGTTGGGCGAGGGATGCGCAGGGTTCGTACGCCGTGGCATCTTCCCCTTCCAAAAACCATGTTGCCGCAATTCGGCGTGCTGTTGCGGTCGGTCCGTCGGCGCAGGCACGTTCTTTGGATGTTTCAATGGTTTCAAAACGCCCGGGCAGAACACCTGTGGCGCCTGTTCCATATAGGACCAAACGTTTTACTCTTTCAGGGGCCAATGCAATCATTTCTTGAACAATCATTCCGCCCATTGAATGGCCCAGTAGATGAAAGTCGTGAACACCCTGCGCAGACAGTGTGTTCAACGCCCATTGGGCGTATTCGCGGATCGACTGGCAGGCTGCATGGGCGGCATTCAGGCCAAACCCGGGCAGATCCAGCGCGATAAAGTCCCGGCCCGCAAAAGCCCTTTCCTGATCCTGCCATTGGGCGCTGCCGCCCATAAAGCCATGAACAAAAACGATCGGGGTCACTTGCGGCCCCCTTGTACGATCCGGTCCAAAATCATCGCGCAGAACAGGATTGCGAAACCAGCAAGGATGCCTTGGCCGACGTTGGCGTATTGCAGTGCTTCAAGAACATCTTCGCCCAGACCTTTGGCTCCGATCAGAGATGCCACGACGACCATGGCCAATGACAGCATGATGGTCTGATTGATGCCTGCGCGGATCGACGGACCGGCAAGGGGCAGGTCGACTTTGGTCAGTAGATACCATTTGTTCGCACCAAAACTGATCGCGGCTTCACGGACGCTTTCAGGAACGCCGCGCAGACCTAGCACTGTCAGGCGTACCACGGGGGTACCGCCAAAAATCATGGTGGTCACAACAGCTGCTGGTTTGCCTGTTCCGAAGAATGCGATCACGGGGATCATGAACACAAAGGCGGGCATCGTTTGCATGAAATCCATAATGGGTTGGATGAACGCGTAGAACCGTTTGCGGCGGGCTGCGAACATGCCCAATGGAATGCCAATCAGGATCGAGAGGCAAGCGGCGGTGCCAAGCAGGGCCAGGGTGGTCATCGCTTTTTCCCAGAACTCCAACAGGCCCATGTAGGATAGGAAGGCCCCCGAATAGATCGCCATGCGCACGCCTGCGGTTAGCCACGTCAGAAGGATAATAAGGGCCGCAACAACCATCCAAGGGGTGCTGACAAAGACCAGTTCCAATGCGTCCAACAGCAAGCGGATGCAGTAAGTGATCGCATCGAACAGCGTTTCGCCGTTGAGGACCGCCAAGTTAAAGAACGATTCAACACCGTCGATACTGATTAGACGAATGTCGGGATCGGTTGGAAAATTACTGAGCAGATCAAATCGCCCGGGGAAGCTGTAGTGCAGCATTGCCGTTGCAACGATTAGAACCATGAACACAGCGCTGAAAACAATTTGTGTCATGGGCATACCGGACCGCACAGTGTCGTCGGACAGCCAGTCTGAAAACCGTGCTTCCAAGGCCCAGTTTGCCATCAAGGATTGTGCGACTTTGACCACGATCAAGATAGCAAGACCAGTAAGGGCAATCATCGGGCCTTCTGCGGCCATTGCCTCTGCTTCGGCACGGATGCCGCCGACATTGGCTTCGAGGGATTCAACAGTGCGGCGGTACACGTCGATTTTGTCTGTGTTGTTTTCGATCGCAGCTTCTAACTGTCGACGCCGTAGATCCAACGTTCCTTCGATAGACGAAATACGTGCCAAAGCTTCTGCACCTAAGTCACCGAACAAGCCACGTGCGATTTGAACAAAGGCCAGTGCTTCGAGGATCAAAAAGGGCAGGGCCCAGCTCCATAGTCCGCGTGCGCCGAACCAGATGGGACCGAACAGTCCTGCCATAGCGTTAACCGTTGCTGTGAAGTTGGCAGAGGCACCGATCTTGTCGAACATGCGGATATAGTATTCGGGGTTCGTGCGGACAAAGCGGCTGATGTTGTCGCGGCGTTCTTGGGCATAGGCCAGCGCCGCGTCGGATGATGTGTCTTCCAACGGGTTAACGCCAAGGTCAGTGGTTTGATCGCTCATGACACTTCTGTCCCTTCAATAACGGTCCGCAGTAAATCTGCACGCGTGATAAGCCCAAGGTCGGTGGACCCGTCCTGTACGATGATCGGGTTGTCGTCATCAATCGCCATGGTGATCAGCGTGCTGAGGGTTTCGTCTTTACCGACACACGTGGCATCCGCAGGTATTGGCCCGTGCTTGGCGATGTGCGCATCAATTGGTTGCATCACCGCATGGGCGTGCACGACCTTCAGGCGCGAAATGCCAGCAACGAAGTCCGCCACATAATCATCTGCAGGTTCCATTACGATTTGTTCAGCAGTGCCGATCTGCACCATTTTGCCATCACGCATGATCGCAATGCGGTCGCCAATACGAACCGCTTCGTCCAGGTCATGGGTGATAAAGATCGTTGTCTTTTTCAAAATTTTGCTCAACCGGATGAATTCATCCTGCAACTGGCGGCGGATCAGGGGGTCAAGGGCCGAGAACGGTTCATCCATCAACAATACATCGGGGTTCGCGGCCAAGGCACGGGCAAGACCCACACGTTGCTGCATCCCACCGGACAATTCATGTGCGAATTTTGCGCCCCATGCGCCCAGTTCAACAATATCAAGGATCGCAGCCGCCTGTCGCATCCGTTCATTCTTTGGCACTTGGCGAATTTCCAGCGGCATCGCGACATTGTCCAAAACAGACCTGTGCGGCATCAACGCGAAATTCTGAAACACCATGCCAATCTTGCGGTTGCGAAACTGTTGCAGTTCACGCGTACCTAGGGCCATGACATCGGTGCCCTCAATCTCAATCTTGCCGTCGGTTGGTTCCAGCAGACGGTTGAAATGGCGGACCAGCGTGGATTTCCCACTGCCGGATAGGCCCATAATACAAAAAATTTCGCCACGGTTCACGGAAAGGCTTACATCTGCCACGCCAACAACCGCGTTATATTCGGCCAGCACCTGTGCCTTGGTCAGACCCCGTTCACGGACAGCGCGCAACGCTTCGTCGGCTTTGTGGCCGAAAATCTTCCAGACATTAGAAATTTCAACGACAGTATCTTGTGCCATGTCGCGGGGTGCTCCGAAAAGATGTAGGGAAGGGTGAAGGCTGCAATTTTACGTTGCAGCCTTCGAGGGGAGAAAGGTTTGCTTTACAGACCCAACATCGCGTCAACACGATCAGAGTTTGCAGCAACCCATGCTTTTGCAGCATCTGCTGGGTCAGCACCGTTTGCGCTGATTTCAAATGCCAGACCGGACACATCGTCTGCAGTGACTTCGAAGTTTGCGAAGAATTCTGCGATGGCAGGTGAGCGGCCTTCCAAGGAATTGGACCATGCGATTTGCACGTCTTTCAGTGCGTCTTTGGTCGCGACAGAAGACTTTTCATACCAGTCAGCATCATCAGATGGCTGGATCATGGTGTATTTTGCTTCGTCAAACGTAGGCTCGGACAACATTTGCACGTCGAACATGAACCAAACTGCGTGTGGTTTGTAGCAATAGAATGCATAGCCTTCGTCTTTCGCGACGCTGTCTCTGATCCGTGCTGTTTTCACGCTTTCTTCGGCGCGAACGGGTTCGATAAAGTCCAACAGGCCGTAGTCACGTGTTTTGACCTCGTTGACATTTGCAGATGCCCAACCTGGTGCGCCGATCCACAGCTCACCTTTGCCATTGCCATCGCTGTCCATCAGGGCAGCCACATCAGGGCGGCCAAGGTCTGCGATGTCTGTGATGTTGTTTGCTTCGCCAAACCCTTGGGTGACGCAGAAACCTTGGTTGCCTTCGTATGGGTTGGAAGACAGTGTTACTGTGCCTGCTTCATCCACATATTTCTGGGTAAAGCTTTGCTGGTTTGGCAGCCAGACGTCTGGGTGTACGTCGATGTCACCTTTGCCCTGATCCATCGCTTGGAAAATTGTGGCGTTGTTGCCCGGTACATATTCAACGGTACCGCCGATGCGGGATGTTACGATTTCACCCAATAGATGACCAATCGCTTGTGCACCTGTCCATGATGGTAGGCCAATTTTAACTTCTTCTGCAGCGAAGGCGGGAATGGCAAAGACGCTGATTGCAGCGGCAAGGCCAAGTGATTTGATCGAAGGTTTCATTATAGTCTCCTCGGTTTCTGGTGCGCCAAGATTGGCTTTACTTTGGCGAGGCAGACAGCCTGACCATATGACATGCGCGGTGATCGTATGTTTCATCGCTGGGTCAGGCTCAGTCTAGGTTCAGACTTTTTTACCGATCAAGTTCGAACATTTCATAAAACTATTCGGAATTTGCATGGTTATGGTTATGGTTCGGTATACATGGTCACCGTTGTGGGGGAATTTAGTGTGGATCTGAATTGGCTGAGGGATTTCGAATGCTTGGCGCGGACGTCAAATTTTACACGTGCTTCAGATGAACGTAATATCACACAGTCTGCATTTAGTCGTAGAATCAAAGCGTTAGAAAGTTGGGTGGGATTGCCATTGATCAATCGCGCAACCTATCCCATCCAGTTGACCGAAGCCGGAGTACAATTTTTACCTGTCGCGCGCGAGACCCTTGGACAACTGGTTGAGTCCCGCCAGACAATCCGCGACGCAGATCGGGGGGACAGCCGATTTGTTCGAATTTCTGTTCTTCACACGATTTCGGTTAACTTTTTGGCTCACCGAATTGAATTTATGCAGGACTCTATCCCTGAATTGCGCACAAGGGTCATCTCCGATTCCTTGAATACATGCTGCGATCTGTTGGTCGAAGGGGCCGTGGACATTATGCTGTGTTACTATCACCAATCCGTGTCGCCCCAGATTGATGCGACCGCATTCACAAGAAAAGATGTACTGGTGGAAAATTTGATCCCTGTGGCCGCAACAGCATCTGTTCGGGAACATGGCTGGGATTTGTCCGCTAAATCTGATGCAGGAATTCCTTATCTGGCGTATGATAAATCTTCGTTTCTAGGGATGGTGGTCGATAATACGGTCGATGTTCAACGGCTGAATATAGAAACTATTTATGTCGACGGATTGGTCGAAACCATCAAACGCCGTGTCCTAAAAGGCAGCGGGCTTGCGTGGATGCCCGAAAGCGCGATTGCGGCAGAAATTGCGGATGGGACTTTGATGCAGATCGGGGATGACAGCTGCCAAGCTTCGCTAATGCTTGCAGCACTTGCCGACACCGCGTCGTTCGATCCGACAGCGCGGGCAGTTTGGGATTTGTTATAGGGCATTAGCCTGTGGCGAAGGAAACCATCGCATCGATCAACAGGTCTAAAGTGTCTACTGACACCATGCCGGGGGCGACACTGTCGCTAATAATTGAAAATTCGGAACAGGCGACAAAGTGAATGCCTGCGCCGATGTCGGCCAATTCGTGGGATGCCTCCAGCAAAATTGTACGTGCGAAAGGGGTCGGGCCGTTTGCTTTGATGGATTTAATTGCTGACAGCATTTTATCATCGTTTGCCGGCCAAACGACTTCAATACCAAAGGCACGAACCGCCGCTTCGAATACTTGCGCTTTTCGCAAGGCGGGGGAGGCGAGCATGCCTACAGGAACGCCACGGCTTACGGATTTTGCAGCATGGGCAGCGGCTAGTCGCATCATGTTCAATAGGGGAATCTCAGTCGCTTCGGTAATCGCGTCCGCATAATGATGCGCGGTGTTACATGGCATGGCCAGCGCGGTGGCCCCAGCGCTCTGCAAACCGCGTGCCATAAGACCCAAAGTAGGGCCAGGGTCTTCGCCTGTACGTTCGATCAGATGCGCAATGCGCGATGGCACCTGCGGGTTCATATCGATCAAAAGCGGGATGTGATCGCAGTCATCGTTCGCGGGAACAGCCTCCACCAACTTACGCTGGAGGAGGATCGTTGCTTCGGGGCCCATACCACCGAGGACACCAATGGTCTTAAAGGCCGCCATTGTCTTAGGTGTTGACCCAACGAGCGCTGTGATCAAACGCAAAGTCGTAACCGCCCAATGCAGCAGCACCACCTGTGTGCAAGAACACAACGGTTTCGTCTTTGAATTCACCTTTGCGCGCCAGATCGATCAGACCCGCCGCGCCTTTGGCGGAATAACATGGGTCTAACAAGATGCCTTCCAGTTCTGCAAACATCTGAATGGCTTCGATACCGCTTGCTGTTGGCAGGCCGTAACCTTCGCCGACGTAATCGGTGTTCGCCATGACATCTTCACGCTTTACAACGCCGGGGCAGCCCAATTTCTCAGCAGTCTTACACGCCAGATCATAGACCATTTGTTCCTGCTTTGGCTGTGGGGCACGTGTGCCGATGCCCAGAACTGGGATTTGTGTATTCATCGCGCACATGCCTGTCACAAGACCCGCTTGTGTGCCCGAAGACCCGGTCGCGTGGGTCACGCGGTCAATTTTCAGGCCCATTTTGTTGGCCTGTTCGACTAGTTCAAACGCCGCGTTCACATAACCCAAAGCACCTGTTGGGTTTGATCCACCGCCTGGAATGACGTAGACGTTGTGGCCTTTGGCACGCATCGCTTCTGCGGCTTTTTCCATTTCGCCTGGCATGTCGTGACCGCCCGGGAATTTTTCAGTTGTCGCACCGTGCAGGTGGTCCAGCAGAACGTTGCCGTTGGTGTTGTAGTTGCCGTCTTGGTAACCTGTGCGGTCTTCTAGTAGGATATGGCATTTCAGGCCCATCTTCGCCGCGAACGCCGCTGTCTGGCGACCGTGGTTTGTCTGTGTTGCGCCTTGGGTCATGACCATGTCCGCGCCTTGCTCAACAGCTTCGGCCATCAAGAATTCCAGCTTACGTGTTTTGTTGCCGCCAGTGGACATGCCTGTGCAGTCATCGCGCTTGATCCACAGATCAACACCCAGTTCTTTGGACAAACGGTCCATTTTTTCCAGTGGTGTGGACAGGTGTGCCAAATGTACACGGGGAAAGCGGGAAAGATGCATCGGTCAGATTCCTTTTTGTGTTTAAAATGGACTTAACGCTGCGATGTGTAGAATGCCAATGCGAAAACTGCCCATCATATTGCATATATTGCAAGTTAAGTGAATTCTGGGTAATGATATTTCATGCGCGTTGAATGGATAGATGACGTTTGGCAGTCTTGGATTGCGGCTCGTTCACACGGGCGGCAGACAAACGGTCATTGACACAATCTGCGTTTACGCGGCGGATTAAAACGATTGAATACAGCCTTGGATCGTCCCTGTTTAAACAAAAGCGTAAGCTGATCGTCATGTTGCCGGGTGTGCAATTCTTTGAGTCCGAATTACGGGACGGCGACTGTTTCGTTTGTCTGCCAGCACGTGCTAACAACGTCTATTTCGCCTGCGGTTGTGCGATCGCTGACCGCTGACGATGATGTGTCCGCATGGGTGCGATCAGGAAATCAGGACGAATGTTTGACGCAAGTTCTGACCACTGAGATCGATTGTGCGATTATGTACGACTTGAATGGTGCGCGTTCGCAAGTCGAGAGTAAGGCCTTTGAAACAAAGGTTTTAGGGCTGGACCCCGTTTGCGCTCCGGTGCTTCGATCCGCAATTTTTAGGGTATTGTCAGCCAAACTTGACGACATCTCGGGTCGTCCGTAATTTCTAC
>JBMZCY010000074.1:0-8291 GCA_049613825.1 Planktomarina sp. | reverse complement strand
ATGGCCGGAAATGTGACACTATACATGCCATCAGCATCAGACGTTGCAGTAAATGATGCACCGTCAAAGGTTACTGTGACCAGGCTATTAGGATATGTTTGTCCAGTAACAACAGGTCCCGCTTCCGCTTCGGTATTGTTGATCACAAGGTCAGAACCTGTTCCAGCGGTAATGATGGAAATACCGTCATCCCGTGACAAGACGGCCGCAACCGTTAGAATGGTCGAAGCGCCGCCACTGCCTGCAACACCTGCAATAACACCTGCGCCTAAAACACCAGCACCAATCGCACCCACACCACCACCACCAAGGCCTGCAAAAACAGGTGCAGCAGCCATGGTTGCTTCTACTTCGGCGGCGGTTGTAATGGCATATCCTGCGTCAGTTGTTACACCGGTAAGTGTTGTGGAAAGTTGCGTTCCATCGGAAAAGACCATTCCGGCCGTTCCGTCAGTTTCCCCGTAATGGGCATAGTTTGTTCGACCCCAAGCTTCAGAGAAGGAGATTTCATAAATCTCACCACCTGAACTGAAATATAGCTGTGTGCCCTGATTTTGGGCAACAAACATATTTTCCAAAACAATCTCGCGACCGTCTTCCAGTTTGATGACCAGATTGTCCCCGACACGGTTGTAAACTTCAACCAAATCGCGGGAAAGGTTCAGCGATACAGCTGAATAATCTGAAACCCTTAGAACAAGTGTTTCAGCTTGTGCCTCCAGGGAGCCTTTGAACAAACGTCCACTAGCGTCGCGAACGACATAATCTACAGCCTGCATTTTCTCTACCACTCTACTATTCGCCCATCTGTTTTCAATGGTACGACTGCTCAAGTTCTCTGGGCTTTTGCCCTCTCATAGTTTGTAAGTTACGGCAGAAAGACGGTGGTGGATACGATTTTCTGAGTATTTACGGTGAATTTACGGTTTTTAATGGGTCCACCTGCGGCGACCGTGGCGATAATGAAACAATTACGCGTTAGAAGTGCACCTCTACCACCGCACCGCCACTTTTGTGCCACAAAGCCACCGTGCCACCGCCACTTTCAACCAGTGTTTTAACAATCGATAGCCCCATTCCGGTTCCACCAGACCCTCTTTTTGTTGTGAAAAACGGATCAAACGCCTGATTCAAATCAGCATTCGAAATTCCATGCCCATTGTCACCGATAATAACGCCAAACGGATCCGCACAGATGTCAATGCGCGTTGCGCCGGCTTGTCGGGCATTGTGAATTATCTGCTGAAACACAGCTTCCGCACTGTCGTGATCCATAGGGATATCGGCCACACCAAACAGATGGACATCAGGGGCTGAAACGCAGGGCAAATCACTAATAAACGTTCTGCCCCGCACAACGCGAACCGCGCTGGCGGCGTGGGCACGCAGGGCGTTCAACAGGTTATCCATACGCCGCGCACTAATATGCAAATCTGCCAACAGCGCAGATTTTTGTGCCTCAGATAGACCTTCGGTTTGCAGCAACTCTGCCGCAGCGTTCAGGGCGGTAACAGGCGTTTTCAATTCATGCACAACGTGATCTGCGTAGCCTTGAATTGCTTTTTTTTGATCAATTAGGCCGGTTGCCATGGCCAAGACATTCCCCCCTAAATCACGCAGTTCGGACGTCCCATAACGTTCCATAGGCAACGGGTTTTCAATCGTTCCTTCGGCCAAGGCGCGACTGGATCGGGCAAGATGTTGTATCGGTCGCAACAGCAGACGCCATTGCAGAAATCCGATTGTCGTGGTGGCCAACAACAGGCCCAAAGAAATCCAAACCACACTGATCTTCCATCCGAAGATCGGTGTGATCCATCGCAGAATTACAAAGCCGAACACCGGCAATATGAAGACGGTCGCAAGGCAGGTCGCAATCACCAGCAGCAACGATGGCCGCCATTTCTTTTTGATTTCAGGCACCTCCAAGGCAGGCCCCCATCCGCACACCGACACCGTGAAGTGTGTCGATCCCATCGCTGCAACCAACTGCCGCCAGTTTGGCACGTAGATTGCGCAGATGACTGTCTAATGTCCTGTCAGACACGACAACGCCAACACCATACACTTGGTCTACCAAATCTGGTCGCGGAAACACCTGCGTGGGCCGTGCCGCCAATGTGGACAAGATTGTCATTTCACGCGCCGTCAAATCCAAAGGCATGTTATCAAAGCTGGCCAGATGTTGGGACGGATCAATCACAAGCGTACCAACGCGCAAACCCTTTGATTGCGGTTGCACCTGCGCCCGCCGCAGGACTGCCCCCACACGCGCCATCAGTTCACGGGGCGAAAACGGTTTGGCGACATAGTCATCCCCCCCCATTTCCAACCCCAAAACACGGTCCACTTCGTCCTGGCGTGCGGTCAGGAAAATGATTGACGTTTGATCAGTTTGACGCAACTTGCGGCAGACCGCCAATCCATCCATCTGCGGTAGACCTATATCCAACAGGATCAGATCAAACCGACCGGATTGCGCTTTCTTCAACCCTTCCGCGCCGTCCCCGGCCACATCGCAGTCGTAACCATGCACCTCACACGCGACTTGCACCACGTTGCGAATTTGCGGATCGTCTTCGATGATCAGAATAGACTTCTTCATAGCGGGGACACCTGCTGTTGTTTGTTGATGCTACGCTTGATCGTCCACCGGCGAAAGTCCCAGCCGCGCCAGCTGTCGATACGAACGGTTGGGGAATAGTAATATCGGCCGTGGCATTTATCGACGTACCACGATTTCATTACAGCTGATGCCGAAACATCCATGTGACACAGGTATTGCCAATCCATGCGCAAACCGGTCTCGTACCTTTCGATGTTTTTAGTCGCGATAAAGCTGCCTATGTTGATGAAACAAGCGATGAACAGAGTGATCAACGCACTGCGAACGCTCCACTTCACGACCCAGCCATCGGCCTGCCTGCGCCAGATGTCATAGGCAACAAAGCACAGCCCCAACACAACCAACACCATCCAGATCGCAGCATAGACACGTAGATAGGTCCACCCGAAATCGGCAATATAGACGTTCAACCGCAATGCGGCGGATGCGACCAACAAAACATTCAACCCAACCCAGACAGCCAACAAAAGCGTCACATTTGGAAAACTGCGATGCGGACGGGCCAACAGCATGAACACCCCCGCCAGCAATGCCGTTGCAACCAATGGATATGCCCCGCGATGTGCAAAATCCGCCAGTGTCATGTTGGCTGGCAGATCGACCAGACCCAGAACAACCGTGCTGTCGCTGACCAATTGGACTGCAAACATGACATTAAAAACCAGTAGCGCATTTCGGACGGCGACCGCCGTGAACAAAACGGGCATCGCCTTACGCCCGGACACAGTCACATCTTTTGCAGCCCCGACCGAAATCGCGAACCATGCAGCAAACAACCAAAGCAGGACGCGTAAAATAACGTCATCCGACATGTCAAAGCTGTTTGCGATATTATACGCTAGATCATCCAGAACAGGGTTTGCCAACAGAAACAATACAGCGAACACGAGGCCAACCCCAACAGCCAAACCCCAGCTTTGGACCCAATGACGCATCGACCCTTTCGCATGATTTCGCGTCGCAATCAGTCGTGGAACGGCTTGCTTTGGCCCCATCCAAGGCAAGCGCAACCAGATATGGCCCATAGCACGAAGTGGGTTGCCAGCAGCCACCACCGTGATACCAGCCAGGCCGATAATCCAGAATATCACAGACAGCGTTTGCCAAAATGCCAAAACAGGCAGGATCGATAGCCCTGCAAACATCAACAGCTTGCGCCATTCTGAAGGCTTAAAAACCCAAATCATCAGGCCCGTAAAAACACCCGTAAACACGGTCAGCGGTAATGACCCCGCCCCATGCCAAAACGTAATATCCGCCAGCAATACAATCGCCGCGGTTAACCATCCGATTGCCACGGTGGTACTTTTAACCGCCGTACCCCGCTGTGCCTCCACAGGTGCGCTTAGCCACCATCCGTCACGCAGAAGTGCATCGGGCACTCCGTTTCTTGTAAATTGTCCCACGTGTGATCCCTTTCTGATTGGTTGTTAACCAAGGAATCGTTGATGGATGTGCAGGCGGCTTCAGTTCAAATGTGCAATTATTGTGCAGACGCTTTAATCGCGCGAATATTTTCACCATATGGCGCGGGGTTCTGAACAGACCCACCTTTGAACACCGCTGACCCTGCGACCAAAACATCTGCCCCCGCTGCAATCAACGCAGGGGCAGTCATTGGGGATACACCGCCATCAATCTCAATATGGATTTCACGATCACCAATCATCTTGCGCAATTCACGAACCTTTGGGGTCATGTCGATAAAGCTTTGCCCCCCAAAGCCGGGATTCACTGTCATCACACAAACCATATCCACAAGGTCCAACAATTCTGCCACGGCCACTGCCGGAGTTCCCGGATTCAACGCAACACCCGGACGCGCGCCCGCTGCACGAATGGCCTGCAAGGTACGGTGAATATGCGGACCAGCCTCAACATGAGCCGTGATGAAATCCGCGCCGGCATCAGCAAACGCCTGAATATACGGATCAACAGGGGCAATCATCAGGTGAACGTCCATCACAGTCTTGATATGCGGCCGGATCGCAGCACACGTCGTAGCCCCGAACGAGATATTGGGCACGAAATGACCATCCATCACATCAACATGAATCCAGTCTGCGCCTTGCGCTTCTACCGCTTCGATTTCAGCACCAAAGTTGGCAAAGTCAGCGGACAGGATAGAGGGGGCAATTTTCAGAGAACGATCGAATGACATGGCAGCACCTTTAGGGTCAGTTGCCCTGCCCTTAGCCCAACCTGCCCCCGCGTTCAATCGTGCGGGTCTTGCGAAGAATGCGACGTTCGGGCAAGGATCGTCCGATGGAACAGATACTTACAACAACTCAGCTGCCGCAAGCCATCGAACCTCGCAACCCTGGTATGCCCCTGGACCTTGATTGGGCGCTGTCCGTGCAAGCCAACCGATCCGCAATCGAACGCCGTTGCACGACACTGGGCGGACGTCGGTCGATCAAGAAAGATCACCAAGCGGCATGGCTGGCCAAGGCGGTTGCATGCATCGATCTGACAACTTTATCCGGCGACGACACGGTGGGCCGCGTACGCCGTTTATGTGCAAAGGCTCGTCAGCCCGTAGCCCAAGCGACGCTAGACACATTGGGCCTACCTGATCTGAAAACAGGCGCGGTCTGTGTGTACCATGACATGATCGAAACAGCGGTCGAGGCTTTGGACGGCACAGGCATCCCTGTCGCCGCAGTCTCAACCGGTTTCCCGGCTGGCCTATCCCCCTTCCGCCTTCGCGTGCTTGAGATTGAGGAAAGCGTCAAAGCAGGCGCTGCCGAAATCGACATCGTCATCAGCCGCCGCCACGTTCTGACGCAAAACTGGCAAGCCCTGTACGATGAAATGAAAGCATTCCGCGTGGCGTGCGGCGATGCGCATGTAAAGGCAATCCTCGCAACGGGTGAACTTGGTACGTTAAAGAACGTCGCCCGCGCATCAATCATCTGCATGATGGCCGGCGCGGATTTCATCAAAACATCGACAGGCAAAGAACCCATTAACGCGACATTGCCCGTGACCCTAACCATGATCCGCGCCATTCGCGACTATCACGAACGCACGGGGTTCCGCGTTGGTTACAAACCTGCTGGTGGAATTTCCAAAGCCAAGGACGCGCTGTTGTACCTGTCGCTCATGAAAGAAGAACTTGGCAACCGCTGGCTGGAACCCGACCTGTTCCGCTTCGGCGCATCGTCCCTGCTGGGCGATATCGAACGCCAGTTGGAACACCATGTGACCGGATCATATTCCGCAGGTCACAGGCATGCGATCGGGTAACCCCACGCCGCTTTCACACCTTTTCGCGGCTTGCCCGCAGCCCTCAGATACAGAGGCACGATATGACGATTAAAGACATCTACAACTCCATGGACTATGGCACTGCCCCCGAAAACGCAAGTGAAGCGCTATCATGGATCGCTGACAACGGCGGGATCGCAGGACACTTCATCAATGGCACGTGGGGCCCACTGCGCGATGATTTCGCCACCAACAATCCGGCCACGGGCGCGAAGTTGGCAGGGGTCACCCAAGGGACGACCGATGACGTTGCGGCAGCCGTTTCTGCTGCACGCGAAGCACAGCCGAAATGGGCAAAAGACTGCCATGCGCGCGCCAAAGTTCTGTATGCACTGGCCCGTTTGATGCAGAAGAACAGTCGTTTGCTGGCCGTGATGGAGTCTTTGGACAACGGCAAACCCATCCGCGAAAGCCGCGACATCGATATCCCCTTGGCGATCCGGCATTTCTATTATCATGCGGGTTTAGCTCAGTTGATGGACAGCGAATTGCCTGACCATGTGTCGCTAGGCGTATGTGGACAAATCGTGCCTTGGAATTTTCCACTGTTGATGCTGGCTTGGAAAATTGCGCCAGCACTGGCTGCGGGCAATACAGTCGTTCTGAAACCCGCCGAATATACCCCAATGACTGCTATGGTGTTTGCAGACCTATGCACCCAAGCGGGCGTTCCTGCAGGCGTTGTGAATATCGTGACAGGGGATGGCGAAACAGGGGCGGCACTGGTCAATTCTGACGTCGACAAAATTGCCTTCACCGGATCAACTGCGGTCGGTCGCAAAATCCGCGAAGCAACAGCAGGCACAGGCAAAGCCCTGACATTGGAACTGGGCGGCAAATCCCCTTACATTGTGTTCGAGGATGCCGACATCGACTCAGCCATCGAAGGGCTGGTCGACGCGATCTGGTTCAACCAAGGCCAAGTTTGCTGCGCCGGATCACGCCTGATCGTGCAGGAAGGCATTGCGGACCTGTTCTATGCAAAACTCAAAGCCCGCATGGACAAATTGCGCATCGGTGACCCGTTGGACAAATCCATCGACGTCGGCGCGATCGTGGACCCCGTGCAGCTCGCCACCATCAAACGCATGATAGACACAAACACTGCGGGTGACACATACCACGCAGTCACCCCAGTGCCTGAAGGCTGCTTTTACCCGCCCACACTGATCACCGGCCTGCACCCCGCAGACACCTTAATGCAGGAAGAAATCTTCGGCCCTGTCCTTGTCGCCACCACCTTCCGCACCCCGGCAGAAGCGGTAGAAGTCGCCAACAACACCCGCTTCGGCCTTGCTGCAACGATCTGGTCCGAAAACATCAACACTGCGCTCGACATCGCCCCCCAACTGGCCGCAGGCGTTGTCTGGATCAATGCAACCAACCTGTTCGACGCCGCCGCTGGGTTCGGCGGGGTCCGTGAAAGTGGCTTTGGACGCGAAGGTGGATGGGAAGGATTGCAGGCGTACTGCAAACCCAAAACTGCCCTACCATCACCAAAACCTGCAACTCCGTTCACCGGCAAGCCAAGCGCCAGTGAAGCAATTGACCGCACAGCGAAACTCTACATCGGCGGCAAACAATCCCGCCCGGATGCAGGCTATTCCAAACCAATCTACAGCAAAAAAGGCGACCTGCTCGGCCATATGCCCATCGCCAGCCGAAAGGACGTCCGCAATGCAGTTGAAGCACAGCAAGTCGCCAAAGGTTGGGCAAAAACCACAGGCCACTTGCGGGCGCAAATCCTGTATTACCTTGCCGAAAACCTGTCCGCCCGCACAGGTGAATTCACTGACAGACTGAACGCACTAACCGGCGGGAACAAAGGAAAAGTCGAAGTCGAACAGTCCATCCAAACCCTGTTCACTTATGCCGCTTGGGCCGACAAACTGGACGGGGCCGCAAAAGGCGTTCCTTTCCGCGGTGTGGCAGTGGCAATGAACGAGCCCACGGGCCGCATTGCGGCCCTTTGCCCAGACGATGTACCACTTCACGGCCTGATCCAACCCATGGCCGCAGCCATGGCGTTGGGCAACACAATCACCCTCGCCGCCAGTGAAGCATATCCACTGGCCGCAACAGACTTCTATCAAATCCTCGAAACATCTGACGTGCCCGCAGGCGTGGTCAACATCCTGACAGGTCCACACAAAGACCTTTCCAAAACCATGGCCGATCACCTGAACCTCGACGCTGTTTGGAACCTGTCTGACCCTGACCTGACCAAACAAATCGAAACCGCCGCCGCCCAAAACCTAAAACGCACATGGTCGGGTGCAGCACCAGAAAACCACAAAGCATGGCTCCACGCTGCTACGGAAACCAAAACAATTTGGATTCCTTACGGCGCTTAATTAGCACAGCGTCTTAAATTTCTATTGCTCAAAAACTCTTG
>JBMZCY010000073.1:0-8450 GCA_049613825.1 Planktomarina sp. | reverse complement strand
AATGGATGTTTCATCATCCACCCCGTCCATCACAAACACCGGCCAGATAAAATCCGACGACGTCACCGCGTTTTCACGCACCAAAGACCGCAACGCAGGCGAAGACCGCAAGCGGCGCAAGCGGGATGTTGGAAATGCGGGAACTGTGGGTTTGTAAGCCATCTGCAAAGGTCCTAGCTGATATGTCAGATTTTCTGACATGATCCTTACCAACTTCCAAGCCTTGATCGGATTTGGTGCTTTGCATTTTCATACGGTCCAGCTACCTGATCCTTGATGTTTGAACATTTTACTCTCACGGCTTTTGAAAGCCCTTGGTTCTGGATCTTGCTGTTTGTTCAGTGGGGTGTGATCCTGTTTCGCCCGATGGGTGTACCCTATGATGTGATCATCAGTCCGACGAAAACTGATGATTTGATTGCGTTGACCCGTATCCAAGCAGTACGACACAAACGGGCTTGGCCATTCTGGGTTTTGCCGATGATCGGATTTGTTATTAGCCTGCTTTTGGTCGTTGGGATCGGATATCGGATAGAATTTGCTGTGGCTGGATTAATTATCCTTCTACCTCAACTGATCGTTGCGGCCCTAAACCTCAGAACTGCGCATCGTTTAGATTTTGAGACCATCGAAGGCATTCGCAAACCTTTGCAACGCCTGCAAACATGGTCCCAAATGCTGGGCTTTGGTGTTATTTGCATCGCGTCGTTCATTGGATCGGTCTGGCTGGCTGCACTTGGCGGTTGACACATCGTGATGCTGGCGTAGGTCAGCAGTATGGTTGGACAACACATAACACTTAGCGGCGCCCCCGAAGGGTTTGACGCCACGCTGATATCACAAGAAGTCGAAAAAAACGGGCAGGTGATCCACGTCGCCAGTGATGCAAAACGCATGGCTGCGATGAAGGCGTCACTCGCGTTCTTTGCCCCTGACGTCCCCGTGCTGGAATTTCCCGCGTGGGACTGTTTACCATATGATCGGATCTCGCCGAATGCAGATATCACATCGGCGCGTATGTCGCTGTTGGCCGCATTGGCACAAGGTGTCGGCAAGGGTACGGTCATACTGACGACTTTGTCCGCGGCGACCCAGCGCGTTCCTGCGCGGGACATTCTAAGTTCAACATCTTTCGCAGCATCTGTAGACAGCCAAGTTGATGAAAAAGGCCTGCGCGAATTCCTTGTCCGTATGGGGTTCACGCAAACTCCGACTGTGATGGAGGCAGGCGATTACGCCGTGCGCGGTGGTATAATCGATATCTTCCCGCCCGGCGACACAGGCCCGATCCGGTTGGATTTCTTCGGCGATACGCTGGACGGCATTCGACGGTTTGACCCGGCGACCCAGCGCACTACCGAAAAGCTGAACAATATCGAGTTGGCCCCAGTCAGCGAAGTCATCCTTGATCCCGCATCCATCACGCGGTTCCGGCAGAATTATCGCATCGAATTTGGCGCGGCGGGCAATGATGATCCATTGTATGAGGCCGTTTCCGCAGGGCGCAAATTGCAAGGGATGGAACACTGGTTGCCGTTCTTTCATGAAGAACTGGAGACGCTGTTCGATTATGTACCCGATGCTTCGATCATCTTGGACGATCAACTGACCGCATCGCGTTTGGCCCGTTGGGAAGGGATCGATGATCAATATGACGCCCGTAAAACTGCCTTGCAAGAAAAGGGGCGTTTGGACAGCACATATAAACCTGTTCGACCCGACGCACTTTATCTGGATGACGCTGCATGGACCAAGGCGACCGAAGGCAAACGCATCATTCAACTTGCCGTTCTGCCACAAGCCACAGGTATGGGGGTTCTGGACGCAGGCGCACGGTTGGGTCGTGATTTCGCACCTGAACGTCAAAATGAAAACCTTAGCCTTTTCGGGGCATTAGCGGCACATGTTAAGGTAAAGCTTCAACAAGGTCCTGTAGTGATCGCCTCGTTCTCAGAAGGCGCGCGGGAACGGTTGGGCGGTTTGTTGAACGACGAAGGTTTGGTCGAGACGGTCGAGATTTCGGATTTCCGCGGCGTCCGCGGCAAAGGCCTGTTCCTTGGCGTGTGTGCGCTGGACCGTGGGTATGAGTTGGACAAACTGACGGTCATTTCCGAACAGGACGTGCTAGGTGATCGCTTGGTCCGTGCACCGCGTCGTAAGAAACGTGCAGACAATTTTCTGACAGAAACCCAAAGCCTGTCACCGGGTGATCTAGTGGTGCACGTCGATCACGGTGTTGGGCGCTTTACGGGGTTAGAGGTCGTGACGGCAGCCGGCGCGCCACATGAATGTTTACTGCTGGAATATGCCGAAAATTCCAAACTGTACCTACCGGTTGAAAACATCGAACTGCTGTCGCGCTATGGTCACGACGAAGGTCTGTTGGACAAGCTGGGCGGTGGGGCGTGGCAGTCCAAGAAGGCCCGCCTGAAAGAACGCATCCGCGAAATGGCGGAAAAGCTGATCCGTGTTGCTGCGGAGCGAGCGTTGCGCAAAGCGCCGATGATCGATCCACCGCTGGGGATGTGGGAGGCATTCTGTGCAAGGTTCCCCTATACGGAAACCGACGACCAACTGTCTGCCATTGAAACGGTGGTCGAAGATTTGCATGCAGGTAAACCGATGGACCGGCTTGTTTGTGGCGATGTTGGATTTGGGAAAACCGAAGTCGCCATGCGGGCTGCGTTTGTCGCTGCCATGTCGGGGCATCAGGTGGCGGTAATTGCGCCGACGACTCTGCTGGCGCGGCAACATGCGAAATCCTTCCTTGAACGGTTCCGTGGGTTTCCTTTGGAAGTCCGCCAGTTGTCACGGTTTGTGTCGACCAAAGAAGCAAACCAAACACGCGAAGGGTTGGCCCGCGGCACAGTGGATATCGTCATCGGCACTCACGCGGTTTTGGCAAAACAGGTACGGTTCCAAAACCTTGGCCTGATGATCATCGACGAGGAACAACGCTTTGGCGTGGGTCACAAAGAGCGCCTGAAAGAAATGCGATCAGACGTTCATGTGCTGACGCTAACGGCGACACCTATTCCACGGACATTGCAGCTGTCACTGTCGGGCGTGCGGGATTTGTCGATCATTGGGACTCCACCCGTCGACCGCTTGGCGATCCGGACCTACGTTAGCGAATTTGATACTGTGACATTGCGTGAGGCGTTCTTGCGCGAACGCTATCGTGGCGGGCAATCGTTTTATGTGGTGCCGCGCATTGCAGATATCGCAGACATGGAGGAATTTCTGAAAACCCATGTACCCGAAGTCAGTTATGTCATTGCCCACGGTCAGATGGCTGCAGGTGAATTGGATGATCGAATGAACGCGTTTTACGACGGGAAATTTGACGTGTTGCTGGCGACCACAATCGTCGAATCCGGTCTGGATATTCCCACCGCGAACACGATGGTCATCCATCGTGCTGATATGTTTGGTCTGTCGCAGTTGTATCAAATTCGCGGACGTGTGGGGCGATCGAAAACCCGTGCGTTTGCGTATCTGACGACAAAACCTAAAACGAAATTGACACCTACTGCCGAAAAACGCCTTCGGGTGCTCGGGTCTTTGGACAGCTTGGGGGCTGGTTTCACGCTTGCCTCGCAGGATTTGGACATTCGGGGTGCGGGGAATCTGTTGGGTGACGAACAGTCGGGCCAAATGCGTGATGTGGGGTATGAGTTGTACCAACAGATGCTGGAAGACGCGATCAAGAAGATCAAATCTGGCGGTGGTGAAGCGGATCTGGATCACGATCAATGGGCACCGCAGATCAATCTGGGCGTGCCGGTGCTGATCCCCGAAGACTATGTGCCTGATCTGGATGTGCGTTTGGGGCTTTATCGTCGGCTGTCATCGTTGACGACGAAGGTTGAACTTGAGGGCTTTGCAGCGGAGCTGATTGACCGGTTTGGAAAGCTGCCCAAAGAAGTGAACACGTTGCTGTTGGTTGTTCGGATCAAAGCGATGTGCCGCAAGGCAGGGATTGCGAAACTGGATGGGGGGCCGAAGGGGGCCACGATCCAGTTCCATAACAACAAGTTCAAAAGCCCCCGTGGGTTGGTGGAATTCATCGAAGAACAGCGTGGGCAGGCCAAGGTGAAGGACAACAAGATTGTCGTTCAGCGCGATTGGGTGAGGACTTCAGACAAGATCAAAGGCGCTTTTGCCATCGCGAAAGAACTGGCGCTAAAGGCGAAGGTTGGTTGATCTGAGTGTCGCCCCGATGGGGCGGCAGTATCTATTTCGTTGCCGCGGGCGGTAAGGGCGTTGCCCTTACGATCCCAAGGTTATTTCATCAAGAAGAAGAGTCTGCCGCCAATTGTTCTTTGATATCGGCAATGACCTTTAGCCACATCTCTGCGGGTTGTGCGCCAGGGACCGCGTGTTGGTTTGCGACGATAAAGGTTGGGACAGAGGAGACTCCTTTTTCGCGTGCGTTTGCGTCGCGATCTTGGATCATTTTGGAATCTTCGGCGGTGGCGAATAGTTTGGTGACGACCGCGGCATCCATACCTGCGGAGTCCGCGACATCAGCTAGCACTTCGATATCGCCAATATCGCGACCATCACAGAAATAGGCTTTAAACAGGGCGTCGACGACGCGGCCTTGGTTTTGCTCTAGCCCTGCCCAGTGGATCAGGCGGTGGGCGTTTACAGTGTTTGGTGTGCGCTTCATCGCCGCGAAATCGATGGGTAAATCGAGGGATTTCGCATGGGCCTCAATCTGGGAATAGACTTTGACCGCGCCTTCTTTGCCGCCGAATTTACGTTCAAGGTAGTCACGGCGATCCATGCCTTCGCTGGGCATATCAGGGTTTAGCTGGAATGGGTGCCATTCAATGGTGAACGGGTGATCTGGTATTTCGGTCAATGCACGGTCCAGTTGGGTTTTGCCAATATAGCACCACGGACAGATCGGATCGGATAGAATATCGAGTTTGACCATCATGGCCTCCATAAATCGGGTAGGGATTTCCGTAACAACTTGCCATTTGTGTTGCGGGGAAATTCAGTCACTTGTTGGTAGATACGGGGTTGTTTGTAGCGTGCAAGGCCTGCGGCTGCATGTTTTTGTAATTGTGTTTGATTGATTGCTGTGGGCCCAATGATGAACGCCGCGAGGATCGTGGTGTCAGCTTTTACCGTTATTTCGGTCACGGCAACGTCTTCTATGCCCGCGAAGGCCATCAAGTGATCTTCAACCTCTGCAGGACTTATGCGGTATCCGCCCGCGTTTAACAGGCCGTCGGTACGTCCTTGGAATTCGATTTTCCCATCAACTTCACAGCCAATATCATTGGTTTCGAACCATTCTTCTGCCACATGCTGAATTTCCCTGTTTGCAAAATATCCCAACATCAAACCCGGATCGGAACGGTGAACCGCAATTGCACCACTTTGCATGATCTTAATATTGCGTCCAGTTTGGGCACGCAGACCGACAGATGTGTTCGGGCGATCAGAAAGAAACGTAGAACATTCGGTCATGCCAAATGCCTGAAGGACGTTTGTATTGGTTTGATCCTGCCATCGCGCACGGATTACGGGTGACAGGCGGTCGCCAGCAGTTAATGCATGTCGCAGGTTAGGAAGGCCTGGTGCTTGGATTTTCAACATGTGACGCAGAACGCCCGGCGCTGCGGCAAACAAAGTGATGCAATTGTCGCGCAACAGATCCCATGCCGGCGACTGGCCCGGTGCAATAATCGCTGTGGCCCCTTTGGCCCATGGATCCATCAAGCCGGTTCCAAGCGTGAACGTCCAATTGAAGGCCCCCGCGTGATACAGACGATCATCAGACCGCAAACCATACCAGTCGTCCCACATCATCCGACGCGCCCAAACTGACCGGTGGGCATGGACAACGGCCTTTGGTGTGCCAGATGTGCCTGATGTAAAGACGATATATGCAGGTCGATTGGGGTCATCCATCACCGGATCAAAGGCTGCATCAGGTGCGGACAGCAGATCGCAGCCTGAAATAGTTGGTAGCGGCGTTGATGGCTGAACGATTTTTGTATCTGCGATGACCCTTGTGGGGCGGATCAGATCAACCAAACGATCTACCTCTGGCGCCGTAAGTTGTGACGATGTCACAATCGGGATCGCATCAATGGCCACCAAAGCAAGAAATGCGATAGGAAACGCCAAGCTGTTATCAAGGCGCAGCATAACGTGATCCCCCACGGAAATACCGGAACGCTGCAACAACGCAGCTGCATTTGCCACGCGGGATCGCAAATCCCCGTAACTCAGATCTGGTCCGTCAATAATGCGTAGCGCCAGTTTCGTACTGTCAGCCTGTCCGTGGTACAAAACATACTGGGCAAGGTTAAACGATGCTGGGCATGGAACTATTGATTTCATGCTATTGGCGCTACGCAGTTTGTCTAATGCTTGCAACATCTTGCGTGACCAAATCTGAAACTGCTAGGGATCAGTATGTCGAACGAAGAACAAACTGCGATCATCAGAATTGCACGCGAAAGCGGGAACAGCGAACTGGCTGCGCCTTTGGATTTGGGACAACGTGTGCGTGATTTGCGCAAAGCACGGAACTGGACTTTGGAACAGGCGGCCACGCAAGCGGGTCTGGCACGGTCAACATTGTCCAAGATCGAAAACGGGCAGATGTCCCCAACCTATGATGCGCTGAAAAAGCTGGCCACAGGGCTGGAAATTTCAGTGCCACAGTTGTTCACACCCCCTGTAAAGGGACAGGTGAACGGGCGGTTGGCGATTACCAAGATGGACGAGGGCGGCAAGCATGCCACTACGACCTATGAACATGAATTGATGGCCAACAGCCTGACCAAGAAACAAATGTTGCCCTATCGCGCCCGTGTGCGGGCACGGTCGGTGGAAGAATTTGAAGGTTGGGTTCGCCATGACGGTGAGGAATTTCTATATGTTCTGACAGGGGTCGCGCGGCTGTATACGGAATTCTATGAACCGATTGAACTGCGGCGGGGGGACAGTGCATACTATGATGCCTCAATGGGGCATAATGTTGTGTCGGTCAGTCAGGAAGATGCGACGATCCTGTGGGTCACATCACTGACTTAGTCTTTGAACAGCCATTTCAGAATGAAGTGGCCGACAATCACGCCGATGATCTGGCAGATGATAAAGCCGATCACATGGGATGGATTGATGCCTGCGAACGTGTCCGAAAACATCCGTGCGATGGTGACCGCAGGGTTCGCAAAACTGGTGGATGATGTGTACCAGTATGCGCCCGTGATATAGAGGGCGACCAGCATGGGCACGTCATCCGGACGTTGCTTTAGCCCCCCGAAAATCACGAACAACAGGCCGAATGTTGCGACGCCTTCGGATATCCATTGCGGGCCGCCGGTGCGGGCCGTAGTGGAAAATTGTAGGATCGGTTCGGCGTAGATGACGTGGGCCAGCCAGACGCCCAGAATGCCGCCGACTATTTGAACAGGGATATACCGTACCAGATCAGGCAGGCCGAGATCACCGCGTAGGAAAAACGCCAGACTGACTGCCGGATTGAAATGCGCACCTGAAATCGGACCAAGGCAGGTGATCAGAACAAACAACATACAACCTGTTGCAATGGCATTGGCCAGCAAGGCAATCGCAGTGTTCCCGTCAGACAGGGCTTCGCCATAGATGCCTGATCCGATCACGGCCAGCAGCAACAGGGCAGTCCCCAGACCTTCGGCGAAAAGTTTACGTGTCATATGAAAAAGCCCGCACAGTTGTTGCACGGGCTTTAACGAATAATGTGGGACAGGCCTATGACTTATTCTTCGACCCACCAAACATCTGGCGCAAACCCAAGGAAATCACCGTACATTGGTAATGTGTCAGGGAACTTCAGCTTGCTGTCATGGGCGATGCGGCTGACCCGGGCGGAATGGATGGGAATCACATAGCGGCCTGCCATTAGCACGCGGTCCAGCGCACGTGCGGCGGCGCGGAAATCATCCTGACTGGCTGAATTGACCAATGCGTCGATCATGGCCTCAGCTGCAGGGGAATTCATACCCATCCAGTTGCGTGTGCCTGGATTGATGATACCATCCGCGCCCCAGTACAAGAATTGCTCGTTTCCTGGCGAAAGTGACAAGCCGCGACGGTAGTAAGTCATGTCAAAGTTATAGGCATTGGTGCGTTCTTTGTACTGCGCGCCATCCAGCGTTTCGACATCCATCGTGATCCCGATGCGTTCAAGCGCACTGGTATAGATGTTCATAATCGCTTCGTTTTCCGTCGCACCTTGTTGCAATAGAACTGTGAATTCGAACGGCTGACCGTCGGCGTTTTTCATCACGCCATCTTGGATGGTCCAACCTGCGTCTTCCATCAATGCCAGCGCTTTGCGGATGTTTTTACGATTGCGTTCTTTGCCGTCAGACTGGGGCAGGGTGTACCCTTCGAGTGTGCCAGGCAAAAGGTCTGCCTTGAACGGTTCAAGCAGT
>JBMZCY010000072.1:5369-8475 GCA_049613825.1 Planktomarina sp. | reverse complement strand
CCGCATAAGATCGTGGGGGGATATAGGCCGTCACAACATCGTCGATCACTTGGTGACGCATGTCGCGAGTAATCTCGGACAAGTTTTCGGCTTCCATGATTTCGCGGCGTTGACCGAAGATCACCTTACGCTGGTCGTTCATCACGTCGTCGAATTTCAAAAGCTGTTTGCGAATATCAAAGTTGCGGCCTTCGACTTTGGCTTGGGCGCGTTCCAAGGATTTGTTCACCCATGGATGCACAATCGCTTCGCCTTCTTTCATGCCCAACGATGACAGCACTTTCTCAAGACGCTCTGACCCAAAAATACGCATCAGATCATCATCCAACGATAGGAAGAATGAAGACCGACCAGGGTCGCCCTGACGGCCAGAACGCCCGCGCAACTGGTTGTCGATCCGGCGGGATTCGTGACGTTCTGTCGCCAGAACATACAGACCACCAGCCGCCTTTACTGCTTCTTCGTCTTTCGTGTGTTCTGCTTCAATACGGGTGCGAATTGCTTCGGGATCGCCTTCGGGATCGGCAGCGATGGCCTCCATAATCTTGAATTCGACGTTACCGCCCAGCTTAATGTCGGTCCCACGACCCGCCATGTTGGTCGCGATGGTCACAGACCCTAGCTTGCCTGCGTCGGCCACAATCTGCGCCTCTTGTTCATGTTGACGCGCGTTCAAAACGTTGTGCGGCACGCCTGCTTGGGTCAAAAGTTGGGACAAGAATTCAGACTTTTCGATTGACGTCGTGCCCACCAAGGAAGGTTGGCCGCGTTCGTGGGCCTTCTTAATCTCATCCGACACAGCTTGGTATTTTTCACCTGCTGTACGGTATACTTGATCATCTTCATCAACACGGGCAACGCCACGGTTGGTTGGGACATCGACAACGCCGAGGCCATAAATTTCAGCAAATTCGTCAGCTTCGGTTAACGCCGTACCCGTCATACCGCCTAATTTATCATACATGCGGAAGTAATTCTGGAACGTTACTGACGCCAAAGTCACGTTTTCCGCCTGAATTTTTACGCCTTCTTTGGCTTCGATTGCTTGGTGTAGGCCATCTGACAAACGACGACCCGCCATCATCCGGCCTGTGAATTCGTCAATCAGAACAACTTCGCCATCGCGCACGATGTAATCTTTGTCTTTGGTAAACAGTTTATGGGCCCGCAGACCTTGGTTCACGTGGTGGACCAAAGTTGTGGATTCCGGATCATACAAAGACTGACCTTCTGGCAGAATATCTGTTGCCGCCAGTTTTTCTTCCAGCCAGTCGTTGCCTTCGTCGGTGAAGGTTACGTTCTTCGTCTTTTCGTCCAGCGTGAAGTGTTCTTCCTGAATCTCAGGAATGATCACGTCGATGGTTTTGTACAAATCGGACCGGTCCGCAGCAGGACCGGAAATAATTAACGGAGTCCGCGCTTCGTCGATCAGGATCGAATCCACCTCATCCACAATCGCCATGTTGTGATAGCGCTGGTGGATCTGGGACAGTTCAGACTTCATGTTGTCGCGCAAATAATCAAAGCCCAGCTCATTATTCGTGGCATAGGTCACGTCACTGGCATAGGCCGCCGCTTTTTCATCTTCCAGCTGCTGCGGGTAGACGACGCCCGTGGTCATACCCAAGGCACTGAACACGTTGCTCATCCATTCGCTGTCACGTTTGGCCAGATAGTCATTCACGGTTACAATGTGCACGCCTTTGCCAGACAGCGCGTTCAGATACGCAGGGAAGGTCGCGACCAAAGTCTTGCCCTCACCCGTCTTCATTTCAGCAATATTGCCCTGATGCAGGAAAATCCCGCCCAGCAATTGCACATCAAACGCACGCAGGCCCAAGGCGCGCTTGGCAGCTTCGCGGCAATTGGCGAACGCTTCTGGCAGCAGGCTGTCCAACGATTCACCGCCTTCGATCCGCTTGCGGAATTCATTGGTTTTCTCGATCAGGCCTTCATCGGACATGGCGATGAATTCATCTTCCAATGCGTTGATTTTATCAACGATGGGCCGTGTTGCTTTGACTTTGCGGTCGTTCGGCGTTCCGAAAACCTTTTTAGCAATTTTACCTAAACCCAGCATGTGTATTCCGCCTGACTAACCATTTCGTGTGAGGGTGAGACTTGCCCGCCATATCGTTAAGTCTTACATCAGACCAACATCCGGGAACATAGCCCCCTCGGGACCATAAAGCGATGTATGGGGCCACATCATCACTGTCAACGTCACCGCAGCAATAGCGGGCTGAAAGGGTTTAATTCATGGGAATTCGGAACGTATTTTTGTCTGCTGTTGCGGTTGCAGCACTGACAACGGGTGTATCTGCACAAACAGTATCAATGGACACAGTTCTGGCAACGGTTGGCGATACTGATATTACCGTCGCAAACCTAATTGATGTAAAGCGCCAGCTTCCCCAGCAATATCAAACACTTCCCGATGATGTGTTGCTGCGCGGTGTTCTGGATCAATTGATCCAACAGACCCTACTGACCCAAACGCTGACATCGACGCCAGCCTGGATTGAAACGGCAATTGCCAACGAGCGTCGCAATCTGCTGTCCGGCGTGGTCATCGATCAAATCCGCGCGACAGCTGTTACAGAAGAAGCAGTTCAGGCGGCATATACTGCACGGTTTGCAGATGCCGGCGGTGATCCTGAATTCAATGCGTCGCACATTCTGGTCGAAACCGAAGAAAAGGCGAAAGAATTGATTACCCAACTTGAAGGTGGCGCTGACTTTGCGACATTGGCGGCAGAACATTCCACAGGCCCGTCAGGCCCCAATGGTGGGCAGCTGGGGTGGTTTGGCGAAGGGCAGATGGTTCCGGAATTTGAACTGGCCGTGAAACAGCTGGACAAAGACGAAGTATCCCCACCCGTTGCTACCCAGTTCGGCTGGCATATTGTGAAACTGAATGATGCACGTGCCAAAGCCGCACCATCATTGGAAAGTGTACGTGGCGAGCTGGAGTTGGAATTGCAAAATGCAGCTGTTGAGGCACGCATTGCTGAACTTCTGGCCGACACCCAAGTCACCCGCAATGAAGACGGCATCGACATCCTGGACGGCGCTCGCAAGGTCGGTGGTGAAGGTGAGGCGGCCC
>JBMZCY010000072.1:0-5359 GCA_049613825.1 Planktomarina sp. | reverse complement strand
CGTCCTTCCTGTCCACACTAACGATAGACGACATCAAATGACCATTTCCCCGCTGGCCCCGACATCAATCCCGATCCTGCGTGATATCGCAGGTGTGAAAATTGCGACTGCGGCGGCAGGAATCAAATACAAAAATCGCGACGATGTGCTGTTGGTAGAATTAGCCGATGGTACATCCGTTGCGGGTGTCTTTACAAAATCTGCCACATGTTCTGCTGCCGTGACCGATTGCCGTGCGAAACTGGGAAATACCGAAGGACCTGCCGCGATCTTGGTGAACTCCGGTAATGCAAATGCGTTTACAGGTAATGCTGGTACGCAAGCCGTTGAAACGCTGTGTTCAGATGTCGCCACGCAACTACAATGTGATGCAGGCCGCGTCTTTACCGCCTCGACCGGTGTGATTGGTGAAGTCCTGCCATATAGTAAAATCACGGATAAGCTGACTGACCTTCAAACCACGCTTGGCACTGCATCGTTGCAGGACGCAGCAACAGCAATTATGACCACGGATACTTTCGCTAAAGTTGCAACCCGGTCAGTTATCATTGATGGGCAGACAATTCAGATTTCTGGTGTCGCCAAAGGATCAGGTATGATTATGCCTGATATGGCGACAATGCTGGCCTATGTCTTTACGGATGCAAAGGTTGATGTGGCGCATCTTCAGTCGCTGACAGCAACGCTGTGCGATCGTACATTCAATAGCATCACCGTCGACAGCGATACATCTACATCAGACAGTTTGATGGTTTGCGCCACAGGGGCATCTAATGTGGATGCAACGGATAACGAAGATTTCGCCAAAACCCTGAACGACGTACTGCAAGACCTTGCCCTGCAAATCGTACGCGACGGAGAAGGAGCCACCAAACTGGTGACCATCAATGTCGCAGGTGCGGTAAATGAAGACGATGCCAAGAAAGTTGGCCTTTCCATCGCAAATTCACCTTTGGTCAAGACAGCAATCGCAGGCGAGGATCCCAATTGGGGGCGTATCGTTATGGCTGTCGGCAAGTCCGGTGCAAAGGCCAACCGGGACAGTTTGGCTATTTCCTTCGGCGATATATCTGTCGCAAAAAATGGCTGGGTTGATGTCGATTACCGCGAAGAAGATGGCGCAAATTACATGAAAAAGGATGAACTGGCCATAAATGTCGACTTGGGGGTTGGTTCATCGTCATGGCGTGTTTGGACCTGCGATTTGACCCATGAATACATCACTATCAACGCGGATTATCGGTCATGAAAATGATCCTCGTTTCTGCAGTTTGTTTGATCGATGTCGATGGTCGCGTTCTATTAGCACAGCGCCCGGAAGGTAAATCAATGGCCGGGCTGTGGGAATTTCCAGGCGGTAAAGTCGAAGCAGGTGAAACGCCGGAAGCTGCGCTAATTCGTGAGTTGGAAGAAGAGCTGGGCATCAATACTTGGGAGTCGTGCTTAGCACCGTTGGCTTTTGCCAGTCACAGCTATGATGATTTTCATCTGCTGATGCCACTTTTTGCCTGCCGCAAATGGGACGGAATACCCCACCCCAAAGAGAACCAGACTTTGAAATGGGTAAAACCACGTGATTTCAGTGAATACTCTATGCCTGCGGCTGATATCCCATTAATTCCAATGATTAAACAATGGGTCTAAATCTGTAATTTGACGAACAGTGTAAAAATTTTCTTAGCACAACTTAAAAAAGAGTAGCGATATTGTCTAAAATGTGACTAGATAAAGGCACTTTAAGGAGAAACCTAATGCTACGCACCATCACACTTGGATCATGTCTGTCTGTTCAAGGCATATTTGTACGTGAATCCAATGACGGTAAGGTCGTGGTTCGGGTTGGTAGTCGTGTGTTTGAGGGTATGCCTGTTTCTAAAGCCGCCTGATCCTAATATCTTATTTTTAATACAAAAAAGGCGCTAAGAGTTCTCAGCGCCTTTTTTCACATCTATCCGTCAAGTGCCCAACCTAACAGGTCAGGCAGCACGATCGCGGCTTATGCCAATGATCGTTCTACCGATTCCCGTTCAAAGATTTCAATCACATCATGTGGACGGATATCTTCATAATTCTCAAACGCCATACCGCATTCTTGGCCGGATTGAACCTCTGGCACTTCGTCCTTGTGGCGCTTCAGCGTTTTCAGCGTACCTTCGTGGATCACAACGTTGTCGCGCAACAAGCGAACCCCTGCGGACCGGCGTGCAACACCTTCGGTAACCAAGCAACCAGCAACCTTGCCAACGTTGGAAACTTTGAAGACTTCTTTGATTGACGCATAACCAATGAAGTTCTCTTTAATTTCCGCAGACAATAGACCAGACGCCGCTGCCTTCACATCGTCAACCAGA
The DNA here is from genome assembly GCA_049613825.1 of Planktomarina sp. Classification (GTDB taxonomy): domain Bacteria; phylum Pseudomonadota; class Alphaproteobacteria; order Rhodobacterales; family Rhodobacteraceae; genus Planktomarina. The sequence goes on along the minus strand of JBMZCY010000072.1, from coordinate 3,008 downwards.
TCGTAGATGACCGAGTAGTACCGAATTTCCACGCCTTTTTGGTTCGCAGTGTTCCGCGCAGATGCGTTTGCACGCACATTGAAACCGATGACAGGTGCGCCCGATGCTTCGGCCAGACCAACATCTGTTTCGGTGATCGCACCAACGCCGGAATGCAGAACCCGCACACGAACTTCGTCGTTGCCGATTTTTTCCATCGCCTGGACGATCGCTTCTGCAGATCCTTGAACGTCTGTTTTGACCAGAATTGGCAATTCTTCCACATTTTCGTCGTCTTTGGCTTTCGCCATCAACTGTTCCAATGTTGTCGCAGCACCAGCCGCAGCACGTTTTTCCTTAGCGGCCTCGGCACGGTATTCCGCGATTTCGCGGGCCTGTGCTTCAGTTTCAACAACGTTCAGAACGTCGCCTGCTTCTGGTGTGCCGTTCAGACCCAGAACCTCGACCGGAGTCGACGGGCCAGCGGTTTTAACACGGTTGCCTTTGTCATCGACCAACGCGCGGACTTTGCCCCACTGTTCGCCCACAACAAAGATATCACCTTGTTTCAGCGTACCGTTTTGAACCAGGACGGTTGCCACCGGACCACGACCCACATCAAGTTGGGCTTCGATCACTGCACCGGATGCAGCACGATCTGGATTTGCCTTTAGTTCCAGAATTTCAGCCTGCAAAGCGATGGATTCAAGCAACGTATCCAGACCAGTCCCGTTGATAGCCGAAACCTCAACATCCTGAACTTCACCAGACATCTTTTCCACCAACACTTCGTGTTGCAGCAAGTCTGTCCGCACTTTGTCAGGGTTAGCCCCTTCACGGTCGATCTTGTTGATTGCCACGATCATCGGTACTTCTGCCGCTTTCGCGTGTGCAATCGCTTCGATCGTTTGTGGCATCACGGCGTCATCTGCCGCAACAACCAAGATCACGATATCCGTAACCTGGGCACCACGTGAACGCATCGACGTAAAGGCCGCGTGGCCAGGTGTATCGAGGAACGTCAGCGTTTCACCGCCCTGTTCCACCTGATACGCACCAATGTGCTGTGTGATCCCGCCCGCTTCGCCAGAAACAACACGCGCATTGCGGATTGCGTCCAATAGCGAGGTTTTACCGTGATCAACGTGACCCATAACGGTGATGATCGGCGCACGTGGCGACATATCTTCATCAGCATCTTCGACCTGCGCGATAACATCTTCAACATCCGCGTCAGAAACACGAACCATTTTGTGGCCGAATTCTTCTACGATCAATTCTGCGGTGTCTTGGTCGATGGTTTGGTTCTGCGATACCATCATGCCCATTTGCATCAATGATTTCACAACATCCGCTGCACGTTCGGCCATACGGTTTGCAAGTTCCTGCACAACAATTGCGTCAGGCACCTGCACGTCACGGACAACCTTTTCACGCTCTACAGTGCCGCCCATCGCCTTTTGACGTTGGCGTTCTTGTTTACGCTTCATCGCAGCCATGGAACGATGACGCCCATCATTGCCAGCCATCGCCTGATTAACCGTCAGTTTGCCGCCGCGACGGTTGTCGTCACGTGCGCCTTTACCACGGTTTTGGTTTTGGCGGTTTTGTTCTTCGCGACGTGCCTCTGTCACCGGCTTGGTCCGCATCGGGCCAGATTTGGCCGCGCGTTCTTCGGGTGACGGGGGTGGTGCAGCGGCAAGACGTGCAGCATCTTCTGCTTTACGCTTTTTCGCTTCTTCAGCGTCTGCCTTGGCTTTCGCTTTTTCTTCCCGTGCACGGGTTTCGCGTTCTTTGGCTTCCGCTTCTTCGCGGCGTTGCGCACGTTCTTCTTCGCGGGCTTTTTCTTCTGCTGCGCGAATTTCTGCGTCTTCCGCTTCGCGTGCTTTTGCAGCCTGAACCGCCTTCAAACGGCGCTCCATTTCCGCGTCAGAAATACCAGCAGGGCGGCGCGTGGGATTGCCCACTGCCGCAGATGGGGCCGCGCCTGGTTTTGCCGTAACGGCACCTGGCTTTGGCACCACAACGCGTTTGCGTTTGGTTTCCACTACAACATTTTTCGTGCGCCCGTGGCTGAAGCTTTGCTTCACATTCCCGGGACGGCCAGTGCCGCGTAAACCTAATGTCTTTTTACCGTCGTCGCTCATAAAGCTCTTTCGTCCTTTCAAAGGGCCGTTGCCCTTGTGCCACTTAGCTGGCTTCGCGCAAGCCGCGCAGTCTTGCGGCTTCCTCTACAACACGTTCAGTGAGTCCACCAGCCGAGAGTGCGCCGTGTATTGCATGCCCACGCCCAAATGCCAAACCCAATTCCTGAGAGGTCAGGCAGCCAAAAAACCGCCCCCCTTCAGGGGTCCATAACTTATTCTTTCCGCGCTCTGATCCATCGCTGGCTTGCAGCAAAATCTTTGCACGACCTTCGGCCAACCACCCCTTAACTTTTTCAAAGCCGGTGACTGCCTTTCCCGCCTTTCGGGAGATGGCCAGCAGATCAATAACCCGCTTGGCCAACTGGCGTTCAATTTCATCAACCAAATTTTCTTGCACCGTGACCTGCATTTTGGCGCCACGTGCAAAAACCTTTTTCTGAACAGCCTGTTCAAGGATTGGGCGTTCAGACGTAACATAATACCCCCGCCCAGGCAATTTGCCCAGGATATCGGGGACAACTTGATTGTCAGGGCCGGTCACAAAGCGGATCAATCCGGCCTTTGGGCCAGATTCCTGGGTGACCAGACATTTCCGGTCCACCCCTTCGTCCGTTTTTATGCGACCACCACGTGCCATGCTCTTGCTTATTCCTCAGCCTGTGCTTCGGCTTCTTCGCCTTCAGCAGCTTCTTCTTCAACAAGATCATCTGGATCAACCCAACCCAACATAACGCGGGCGGTCATCACCATGTTTTGTGCTTCTTCCAGATCAATTTCGAACGGTTCCAGCAGACCATCGTCTTTGACACGTTCGCCTTCAACTGTTGTCCAGCCGCCGGCCAGTTCCCAGTCAGCACAAGTTGCGAAATCTTCCAGTGTTTT
>JBMZCY010000071.1:0-8710 GCA_049613825.1 Planktomarina sp. | reverse complement strand
GGGTTACCCGAATGAAGGCCTACGCCTTTCAATGTCACATCTGATTTCAAAGTCTTTTGCAATGTATCATCCCCAATATCTGCAAGACGATGAATACTAAGGGCTGTCGTGCACGGCAATCTGAGGTCGTTAGGATCGTAACAATTGCAACATTTCAACGGCGAAAGATTGCCTTATTTCTGTAAGATACTGTTTTTATGGAATAAAGAAAAAACAGGCCCCGTGATAACGAGGCCTGTTTTGTTACAATTTTGTTAATTTTAGTTTGCTTGACGGCGCAAGAACGCTGGAATTTCGACCCGTTCATCGTCAGCCATTTCTTCCATTTCGTCTGCGAACGACTGCGGCGCCGGATGACCAAGGGTCGGGGACACGCGGGATTCGGACTGTGCATCCGGTTTACCCGTCATGCGCCCGATCAGGGAATTGATGCCAAAACGGCCACGCTCTTCCTCGACCGGTTCTTCCATCGCTGGTGCTGCCTGACGTGGTGCGGCGGCGGCACGAAGGCGTGCCATTGCCTCGACCGACGGTGTGCTGGCTGTTGGCGCAGGTGCGCGTGGGGCGACGAAAGATGCAGTCAACGGCTCATCTGCTTCCAAAGTTTCGACCGTTTCTTCTACTGGCTGATATGCAGGTTCCGGCACAAAATCTTCTTCCACAACATGTGATTGAACGGTTGATTCAGGTGCAGGTGGGACAAAAGACATTTGACCATCTTCATCTGCAGATGTTTCAATCGGTGCGGCTGTTGGCGTCAAACGCTGTGTCGTGGCTCGCAAGGGTGCGACTTCTTCGCGTGCTCGCGCTTCGATGCCGGTTGCAACTACAGACACACGCATGGAACCGTCCATAGATGGATCCATGGTGGAACCAACTATGATGTTCGCCTCGGGATCGACTTCTTCGCGTATGCGGTTGGCCGCTTCATCCAGTTCGAACAATGTCAGGTCGTTGCCGCCTGTGATATTGATCAATACGCCGCGTGCGCCGCGCAGGCTGATTTCGTCCAGCAACGGGTTAGAAACAGCTTTGTCCGCCGCTTGGATCGCGCGGTCTTCACCGGTTGCTTCGCCTGTGCCCATCATGGCTTTGCCCATTTCGTCCATCACGGCGCGAACGTCAGCAAAGTCGAGGTTGATCAGGCCTGGGCGGACCATCAGGTCGGTCACGCCTTTCACGCCTTGGTACAGGACGTCGTCTGCAAGGCTGAAGGCTTCGGTGAATGTTGTATTCTCAGTCGCCAAACGGAACAGGTTCTGGTTCGGAATAATGATCAGTGTATCGACCACCTTCTGCAACGCCTCGACCCCGTCTTCAGCCTGTTTCATGCGCTTGCCGCCTTCGAACTGGAACGGTTTGGTGACAACACCAACGGTCAGAACACCCAATTCACGTGCGGCCTGCGCGATGATCGGTGCAGCGCCTGTGCCCGTGCCCCCCCCCATACCAGCAGTGATAAAGCACATGTGTGCGCCGGCCAGATGGTCAACGATTGTTTCAATGCTTTCTTCCGCAGCGGATGCACCGACTACGGCTTTGGCGCCAGCGCCCAGTCCTTCGGTGACTTTCACGCCCATCTGGATTTTGGTGCTGGCCAATGACTGTTGCAATGCCTGCGCGTCTGTGTTCGCCACCACAAACTCAACCCCGTCGAGTTCTTTTTCGATCATGTTGTTGACCGCGTTTCCGCCTGCACCACCCACACCAAATACTGTGATACGTGGTTTCAATTCTTCATGCCCGGGCAATGTCAAATTCAATGTCATCGTTATATCCGCCTTACTGGTTTGCCCGTTTTCGAGCTATTTTTGCTGCCTATTACTACAATACATACATGCCAAGCAGGTATGGGTCACGGGAAAAACGCGGGTCACGCACAAAATATGCCCCCTTTTGCGCGATTTATGGCCGATTTCGTGGCTAAACACCGCTTTTAGCGATCACCAGTTGTTGCGGAACCATTCAAAGGCCCTGCGCAAGGTCCGCCCGTTCGTGCGTTGATCCGGAACATCGAAATCCCACCATTCATCCTGTGGCAGCGCTGTGAACAACGCCAATCCGACTGCTGCGGAAAACGCGGGGCCCGTCGCCGCTTGCGGCAGGCCTTGTACCCGCACAGGTCGACCCAGCCGGACATTCTGCCCCAAAATGCGTGTGGCAAGCCCGTCAATGCCGGGCACTTGACTACCGCCGCCAGTCAGAACGATCTGACGACCGGGCAATTGCTCAAACCCTGCAGCATCCAGACGGTCGCGCACGGACTCTAGAATTTCTTCGATGCGGGGACGAATTATCCCAATCAAATCGGACCGGCTGACTTGGCGGCGATCATGTTCCCAATCACCGCTATTGCCATCCAGATCAATCATTTCGCGGTCATCCATGCCTGTGGCAAGGACACCACCGTAAAACGTTTTGATCCGTTCCGCTGTCGCCATAGGCACCTGCAACCCCATCGAGATATCGCTGGTCACATGGTCCCCGCCCATGCGCACGCTGTCCGCGTAAATCATATGGCGCTTCAGGAAAATCGATAGGCTGCTGGCCCCGCCGCCCAGATCAATGCAAGCGGCACCCAGTTCCTGTTCGTCTTCGACCAGCGATGACAAAGCAGCTACATAGGGAGACGCGGCAACGCCGGCCAACTCCATATCGCAGCGTCTGATACAATATGCCAAGTTGTGAATAACAGTGTCTTCGACCGTCAGCATGTGCAAATCCGCCGTCAGCGTTTCACCACGATGGCCAACCGGATCTTGCAGGCCAGATTTGTGATCCAGTTCAAAATTCACTGGCTGAGCATGTAAAACCGTGCGTCCGGCGCCAAAGTCGGGAACGTCGCAAGATGCAAACACCTGACCAACATCTTCTTGGGATACTGTTTCAGACATGACGTCCGTCTGCCCTGTCACGCCATAACTGCGTGGATATGCACCGGACAAACAAGCGACCAGATGATCCACACGCACCCCCGCCATCTTTTGTGCCGCTTGCACAGCGGTGCGAATGGCGCGTTCGGTTTCGTTCATCGATTCAACTTCACCAAACCGCACACCCCGCGAACGGGTGGTCGCAGCACCGATCACGCGGAACCCGCTGTGACCTGCCAAAGACCCCACTTCGTCTGATTGCGTGCCAACAGCCGCGCCATCAAACCGCAAGATCAAACAGGCCAGTTTAGAGGTCCCCACATCCAAGATCGCCACAACACCGCGCTGCATGGCCGCGCTGCGCATGGTGCGTAGGGCTTTTTGAAACTGCGCGAAACCAACACTCATTGAGCAAACCCTTCGATTGAAGCACCCCGCGCCTGACGCAACGCTTCCACCACATGGGGCTTCAAACGAACGGTCGGGCGGTGGGGGACCCTGAAATCAACAACAGAAATATCACGGTTCAACAGGTCACGGCTTTCTGCCAAAACCAGAACCTGACGCAAGGCATCCACTGGGGATGTTTCGGGCAAGGCAATCTTACGATCGCCCGTTAGAACAATGTCCCAACGCCGCTGCCCGACACGTACCAACCCGCGCACATCAGCCGCGATGGGCGTCGCTTCGGCCAGCAAAACCGCAGCTTCAACCAAATGATCCGGTGCACCTGCACCTGCGATCAACGGAACTGTCGGCGCGTCAACTCGTTGCGCCAAATCGCGCAGAATGTCGCCTTCGCCGGACACAAGATGCAGACCATTCACTGAACGCCACACGGCCACTGCCGGAACTTCTTGCACATTCACTTGCAACAGACCGTGCGGGGCCAAGGCCACATGCGCTTTTTCAATAGCGGGCAAATCGGTCAGCGATGTTTGCAGCGCAGCCAAATCCAAATCCAAGCCGCTGGATGGAAACGACAGGCCCAAGGCACGGGTCACTTCGATCTGCAATTGCGGGCTGGCCCCTGCAACGCTGACACCTTCAATCTGATATTCGGGACGGGATGCCACGCTTTGCTGTGCTTCAGACACTTTGGCCGTAAACCGTTCCTTCGCAGCTTCGTTTGACAGAAACGTCAACGCCAATGCAGCAACAATCGCCCCCGGAATACCCACGCGCACAACTGACTTAAACAAAGGGGATAACAACCAGCGATCCATCTTATACTGCATTCGGGACGGTGCAGGATCATTGCCACGTCGCGACGCCTGAAAGCCCGTCTGACGCAAAGGCATTGCTTTGATCGGCTGAATAGTGCGAAATTCGCCTGCTATCGGTTGCATGATGCGTCCTCTACCAACCATGAACACAACTCAGGGAATGTAATCCCCGCATGGTCAGCCTGTTCGGGCGACAGCGATGTGGGGGTCATGCCGGGTTGTGTGTTTGTCTCTAAGATTATCAGGCCATCAAGACCTTTACTTTCGTCCCACCGGAAATCCGTGCGCGACATGCCTCTGCAGTCCAATGCGTTATGGGCGCGCAGGGCGTAGTCTTGGCACGCTGCGAAAATGTCAGCAGGAATATCCGCAGGGATCACATGCTGCGATCCACCTTCGAGGTATTTTGCCTCATAATCATACCAAGCGTCAGTCAGGATATCGGTCACGGTCATAGGCCGATCACCCAGCACAGTGGTCGTCATTTCACGACCGGGGGCGAAAGTTTCGACCATCAAAACATCGGGCATCGTGTCAGGCATATGTGGCGGAGTATTCGCGCCAACCTCAACCAGATACACACCGACAGATGATCCTTCATTGTTCGGTTTAATCACATAGGGCGTGGCAATCGGGTGACCGTCCAGCAGATCGGACTTCGCAATCAGTTTGCTGTCCACAACAGGCAGGCCCACCGTTCGAAACGCCGCTTTCGACTTTTCCTTATCCATCGCCAGCGACGACGCCAAAACGCCGGAATGCGTATAAGGCAGCCCCATCCATTCCAGCAGACCTTGGATGCAGCCATCTTCGCCCCACCGGCCATGCAATGCATTGAATACAACATCAGGGGCCGCTGCCCGCAGGTCAGCCACAACATCTGCGCCCGCATCAATTTCCACGACGGTATACCCCGCCGTGCGCAATGCGTTTGCGCATTCGTGACCTGATGACAACGACACTTCGCGTTCAGCCGAAGGTCCGCCCATCACTACAGCCACAGTTTTGGAAGCCCTGCTCGCGCTGCCCACTGTCTGCCTCTTTTATCCGGCCCTCTTGCGGGGCCTGTTACCGCGTTTACGCGTTATCATTGGTGTTGGGTCGGTTTGCCGATCCTCAACACTTCCCATTCTAATGTCAGACCGGAGTCTGCGTAAACCTTTTTTCGCACCAATTCCCCAAGTGATTCGAGGTCATGCGCCGTAGCACCGTCCGCATTGATCAGAAAATTAGGGTGTTTCGTCGACATCTGGGCCCCGCCAAGCGTCAAACCCCTACATCCTGCGTCATCTATGACTTTCCATGCCTTCAGGTCATGCACATCGTCAACCTTGCCCGTACTGCTGAAACCCGCCGGATTTCGGAATGTACTGCCTGCGGTGCGGTCTTTTGTCGGCTGGGTTTCGTCCCGTTTGGCAAGCTGGTCGGCCATGCGTTTGTGCAATGTGTCAGGATTGCCATGTTTCGCCTTAATTGTGACATGTGTAAGCACCAATCCATCGGGTAAATCAGACTGTCGATAGGCGAAGTTAATCTGGTCTTTGGTCAAGGTAATCTGTTCACCTGCCCGCGTCACTGCAGTCGCACTATGAAACACATCCGCCATGTAGCTGCCATAGCACCCTGCATTCATCGCAACGGCACCGCCGATGGTCCCGGGAATGGTGCGCAGGAATGTCAGGTCGAGGCCAGCATCAGCAGCTTTCTTAGCAACCATTGAATCAAGGGCAGCCGCCCCCGCAATCACTGTGTCACCGTCAAATTCCACGCCGTTAAAGCCTCGGCCTAAACGGATCACAGCGGCATCAAGACCACCGTCGCGGATGATGATATTAGACCCGACCCCCATCGGGAAAACGTCTATGGACGCATTCAGGCTCCGCAAAAAATTACTCAGATCATCAACATCCGCAGGCTGAAAGAAATACGCTGCAGGTCCACCAACGCGCAGCCATGTCAGGTCCGCCAACGGGCGATCTGCGGTCAATCGACCCCTTACGTCTGGCATCTGTGTCATGGCGCGGCTCCCCTTAATTCGGGACCCTTTTGCGCTATGCACATGGTGTGCACAACCTGTACACACCTTGTATATACGGCTGTACGCATCAGGCCCGCAGTTTTTCGCCTTTCGGATCAAATGGGGCCTCGGCCAAAACCACTGCTTTGTGCGGTAGGCCAAGGATCATCACAGTGACTTCATCTCCCGGCCAGACACCGTCTTTCAAATATCCCAGCGCCAAAGATTTACCGACTGTGTAACCATAGGTGCCAGACGTGACACGCCCGATACCTTGACCTGCGAGCGAGAAGATCGGTTCGCCGCCTGTGGCATCCGCATTGTGCGGGGTCTCCAGTACTTCGATAATCGACATCATTTCACGTGGCGGGTTATCCTTTACAGCCAGATAAGCGTCTTTGTGCAAGAAGTCCTTGTCCAGTTTGATCAACCCGTCCAGCCCCGTTTCCTGCGGCCAGTATTCAGGGGAATATTCGCGGGACCATGATCCGTATCCCTTCTCAACCCGCAGGGACATTAGCGCACGGGCACCCACGGGACCTCCATCAAAGAGTTCAGCTTTGGTTAATAAAGCGCGATAAAGCGCTTCTTGGTGTGCCTTATGACAATACAGTTCCCAGCCCAAGTCACCAGTAAACGAAACACGCAATGCAAGACATTTGATACCTTTAATATTGATAAACCGTGAGTGCATGAATTTGAAGTTTTCTGTGGCAAGCGACGTATTCGTCATACTCTGCAACAGGTCACGGGATTTGCGACCTGCAACATTAAAACCGCACAATTCCTCTGTCATAATCTCAAACGTCACATCATCCGGCTTTGGAACCATGTTCCAAAAGCGTTGATGATACCGTTCCGCCATGCCAGACCCGATGATCATAAACTGATCTTCGGCAATGCGCGTCACCGTGAAATCACCCGCGATACCACCACGTACGCCGATCAAAGGCGTCAGGCAGGAACGCCCCACAGTCTTGGGCATGTTGTTGGCAAAGATCGCGTTCAGCCAATCCGCAGCCCCTGCTCCCGTGATCCGGTATTTCGCAAAGTTCGAAATATCGATGATCCCCACATGATCGCGCAGCATCCGGCATTCGCGGCCCACGGGTTCGAACCAGTTCTGACGGGTGAAGCCGTGGGTGTCTTTGGTCCCTGCTTCGGCCGCAAACCACTGCGGATGTTCCCAGCCGTAGTTCAGCCCGAACACGGCACCCATATCTTTCTGCATCTGATAAATCGGACGGGTGCGCACAGGCCGACCTGCTTCACGTTCTTCGTTCGGGAAATGGATAGAAAAGCGGTGCGCGTACTGGTCGCCGACTTTCGCTTTGGTAAATTCCTTACCCGCCCATGTGCCGAACCGCGCCACGTCCCATGCGAACATGTCGTAATGGCTTTCCCCTTCGATAATCCACTGCGCGGCCATCAGGCCCATGCCGCCGGACTGACTGAAACCCGGGATGATGCCGTTCAGACAGAAATAGTTCTTCAAATCAGGATGCGGCCCGTAGAGGACATTCGAGTCCGGTGACCAGATCATCGGCCCGTTAATAACCCGCTTGATCCCTGCGGAACCCACAACCGGAACCCGATCAATCGCCCGCATCATGTTATCCTCGATCCGTTCCAGATCATCGGGGAACAGATCGTGGGCGAAATCCAGTGGAGTCGATTCCTCGGCCCAGAATTTCAGATCTTTTTCATAGGCCCCGACCAGCAAGCCGTTGCCTTCCTGACGTAAGTAGTATTCGCCATCACGGTCCGCGACAGACGGCAAACGGCGGTCCATGCCTTCGATCTCGGAAATCGCTTCGGTGACAAAATACTGATGTTCGGTCGGTTGCAGCGGCAGTTCAACCCCTGCCAACGCCGCGACCTCACGCCCCCAAAGACCAGCGGCGTTAATCACCCATTCGGTGTGAATGTCGCCTTTCGGCGTCCGCACGATCCATGTCCCATCCAGTTGCTGTTCGGTCGCGGTGACGGGGGTAAAGCGATGAATTTCGGCACCTTTTGCCCGCGCCCCTGCCGCATACGCATTTGTCACGCCTGATGGATCAACATTCCCCCCATCAGGTTCCCACATAATGCAACGGATGCCATCGAAGTTGACCAAAGGATGCAGTCTTTCAGCTTCATCCCTAGAAACCTCATGAAAATTCATCCCGTACAGCTTTGCCTTCGCCGCTTGCAACCGCAGCTGATGTTCGCGGTTTTCCGTCTGGGCCAGATACAGTGACCCCGGTTGGAACACACCGCAGCCTTGGCCTGTTTCAGCTTCAAGTTCTTTATACAGGTTCATAGTATAGTGTTGAATGCGGGAGATATTCGTACTGTCATGCAGCCCATGAATATTCGCCGCTGCGTGCCATGTGGAGCCTGACGTCAATTCATCCCGTTCCAACAGCATCACGTCCGTCCAGCCCAATTTGGTCAGGTGATATAGGACCGAGCAGCCGATGACTCCGCCTCCGATAACGACGGCTTGTGCATGGGTTTTCATTGGAGCTGTCCTTTGCAGTCGAATTACCTACCCAATAAAGTAACGATTCAAACGTACCACTTGTATCACCGCGACGGATCAGGTCGCA
>JBMZCY010000070.1:0-8872 GCA_049613825.1 Planktomarina sp. | reverse complement strand
GGGTTGCACGGGGACGCTGAATAGCCACGATCAACAGAAGCAACAGCAATGCCGGAATGAAGAAAATCTCTTTCGGCATACGGTCGTTTTCGATGGCAACCACTGCGATTTGTGCAGGTTCATCCCCGTAGAAATCATAGTCATTGGCCAGTTGATCGAAATATGGCGTTCCGGGGAATGGTTCATCCAAGGTCAACATATCGCCATCTTGCATGACGCTTAGCCCCGCCGCGCTCAGACGTTCCAACGCTGATCCGTCCGCTTCCGGTGTGAACGTAACAGTCATATTGCCTACAATCCCGGTATCGAAATCAGGTGCTGAAATACGCAGTCGCGCAGTTTCACCCGTTGGCAATTCAGACAATGCCGTTAGTGCCGCAGGACCGCTGGTTTCTGTGTATTTGTCATGCCACTGGTCCAAGAAAAAATCAGGTCGGAACAACATAAACACCACCAATAACATTACGGCACCTTCCCACTTACGTGATTTCGCAATGAAATAACCTTGGGTCACCGCTGCAAAGACCAGCATCGCAATAAGGGATATGATGAACACAAACACCGCTTTGACCGGGCCCACATTGATCAACAACAGATCAGTGTTGAAGATGAACATGAACGGCAACAATGCAGTTCGGATATCATAGCTGAAACCCACGATCCCTGTCTTGATCGGATCCCCGCGCGAAATTGCAGCAGCGGCATAGGCGGCCAGTCCAACTGGAGGCGTATCATCCGCTAAGATACCGAAATAGAACACAAACATGTGCACCGCGATCAAGGGCACGATCAAACCGGACTGTGCCCCAACACTGACAATGACTGGTGCCATCAACGACGACACAACGATGTAGTTCGCCGTCGTGGGCAAACCCATACCAAGGATCAGCGACAAGATGGCCACCAACACCAACAGAATGATCAAGTTGCCACCAGAAATGACCTCGATCACCTGACCGATAATCTGGTGCGCCCCTGTCAGGGAAATTGTCCCAACAATGATACCAGCGGCACCGGTTGCAACACCGATCCCGATCATATTACGTGCCCCACCTTCCAGACCTGCGATGAATTCTCGCACGCCTTGGGCCAACTGATTTACGAAATCATTTTCGCCACGGAAAATTGCTTTGATCGGTCGATGGGTACAGGCAACAATAATCATTGTGATGGTCGCCCAAAACGCGGACAGCGCAGGCGACAAACGATCCAAATGTTCAGTCCGCACCATCAGGTTCCAAACCAAAACAAAGATTGGCAGGGCGAAATATGCACCACCCAAGAATGTTGGTGTCAAACGCGGCGCTGACACAGCCTTTGCATTCGGGTCATCGACTTCGATGTCCGGGTATTTGGACGACAGATACAGAAGGCCAATGTACGCGGCCCCCAACAACACAAGCGCAGGATAAACGGTGGACCCCGGCATCATGGGTTCAAGGGCTGCACGAATACCGACAACCGCAAATGTAATCGCAGCCATGCCAAGGAAACCGGTAATGAACAACAACATGATCAGCAAAACGCCAATATGGCGACCCGGCTTCTTCAAACCTTCCAAGCCCATTTTCAGGCTTTCCAAATGCACAATATACAGCAGTGCGATGTAGGAAATAACCGCAGGCAAGAAGGCATGTTTGACGACTTCGATGTAGGGAATGTTCACATATTCAACCATCAAGAACGCCGCCGCCCCCATCACAGGGGGGGTAAGCTGACCGTTGGTTGATGATGCAACTTCGACAGCACCCGCTTTTTCAGGGGAAAACCCGATACGTTTCATCAATGGGATGGTGAATGTCCCAGTGGTCACTGTGTTTGCAATGGATGACCCGGAAATCATACCGGTCATCATGGATGACAACACCGCAGCCTTCGCAGGCCCACCGCGCAACGCGCCCAACATGGAAATGGCAACTTTGATGAACCAGTTCCCACCGCCTGCTTTTTCCAGCAGCGATCCAAACAAAACGAACAAAAAGATCATAGATGTGGAAACGCCCAAAGCGACGCCAAACACGCCTTCGGTTTGCATCCAGTAATGCCCCATCGCCTTGGTAAATGACGATCCGCCATAGTTGGTAATGCTGCCAACCCATTCGGAATATCCACCAAAGAATGCCAAAGCGAGGAAGGCTGACGCGATGATAACAAGCGGCAGACCAAGAGACCGGAACACCGCGATCATCAACACGGCCATACCAATGCCGGACATAACGATATCAGATGTGGACCAGAGGCCGGGGCGGTCGGCAATTTCGAACCGGAAGACAACCAAGTACAGGCAAGCCGCGGTACCCAGTATGACCATGGCCCAGTCGTACCATGGAATTTTGTTGCGGTGACCGAAGATCGGGAAGGCCAGTGTGGCAAGGACAATCGCAAAGGCAAGGTGCACATACCGCGCTTGGGCCACGATGTTGGCCAGAATGCTCATCCCTGTGGCCTGGGCCAGAACACCTGGTAATTTGGAGGCGATATAAAGATGGAATAACGACCATGCGATGCACAGTGCAAAGATCATTTTCGTAGCAAACGGGCCCGCATTGCGTGCGCCGGTGTCTGCTTCGGCTACCATGTCTTCGGCTGTTCTGGTGTCGGTCATTCCGTGGTCCCCCGTTGGAATTTTGTGGTCATTAGGCAAAACGCCAGCGCATTCGGACGAACACGCTGGCGTCAATTTTCAAAACATCAAACAGGTGTTGTTAGTCCATCAGACCCAGTTCTTTGTAGGCCCGTTCTGCACCAGGGTGCAGCGGTGCGGACAGACCATCAGAAATCATCTGTGCTGCGTCCAAGTTTGCGAATGCTGGGTGCAGGCCACGGAAATCGTCCAAGTTGGACAGAACCGCTTTTGCCACAACATATGCTGTTTCTTCTGGAACGTTCGCAGATGTTACAAATGTCGCGCCAACACCGAATGTTGTGGTTTCAGTGTCTGTACCAGCATACATGCCCGCTGGGATTGTCGCTGTACGGTAGTATGGGTTATCGTTGACCAACGCATCAATTGGCGCACCAACAACAGATATCAGTTTCACGTCACAGGTTGTTGTTGCTTCTTTGATCGCCGCTGCTGGGTGACCAATGGTGTAAATCATAGCGTCAATGTTGTCGTCGCAAATTTGTTTCGCCATTTCAGAGCCTTTATACTCTGTCGCCAAAGCAAAGCTGTCCATGTTCATGCCGAACGCATCCATAACAACTTCCATTGTTGCGCGCTGACCGGATCCAGGGTTGCCGACGTTAACACGCTTGCCAGCCAGATCTTCGAACGAAGAAATGCCGCTGTCGCCACGTACGATCAATGTGAACGGTTCAGGGTGAACCGAAAACATTGCGCGGACTTCCGGGAATGGGTTGTCAGCAAATTTGGATGTTCCGTTGTATGCGTGGAACTGCCAATCAGATTGGGCAACGCCGAACTCCAGTTCGCCTGCTTTGATTGTGTTGATGTTGTACACTGACCCGCCAGTAGATTCCACTGCGCAACGAATACCGTGTTCTTTGCGCTCGCGGTTAACCAAACGACAGATCGCACCACCCGTCGGGTAGTAAACGCCAGTAACGCCGCCTGTCCCGATAGAAATGAACTGCTGGTCCTGCGCAGAAACTGCACCGCCAAATGTCAAAGCTGCTGCTGCGATAGCGCCGCCGATGATTTTCGAATATTTCATGTTTAACTCCCAATACTCAGGCGCGTTGAGGCCTGATACTGTAATATGGTGATAAACCCGACTAAGGATGTCACGGAAAAACTAATGTTTTTTTCGTGCAATCCAATAGGCGTTATTTTCGATGCGTACTTTTTCATAAGATGTGATTCGATCACGGGCATCCTGTCCGCCGTAGTGCATCAAGACAGCAATCAATAATTCCACCACAGACATCATGCCAGAAAGGCAGCCAAATTTATGAGTGCTCAGAACTGACGCGACCAATGTAAATTCTGGCTTCAATGCGGGTGAAACAACCTCTGAATCAGTGATTAAGATCAGTTTCACCCCTTTTTTCTGCGCAAAAGCACAGGCTTCGACAGTTTCGCGCGAATAGGGCGTTACAGTAATTGCGATCAGCACATCACCCGCAACGGCGTCATTCAGATCGTCAATCGCACTGTTCCGATGGCGTGGGATCAACTGCAGCGACGGAAGCGCCATACGCCCCGCATAGTGCAGATAATAGGCCACGGCGTAACTGGATCTGACTGCCGTCAAGTAAACCGAATTGGCAGAAGTAAGCAGATCAGCGATCTTTTGATATTCGTCAAATGTTTGCCGCTGAAGCGAATGAGACACGATCGAAAGTGCATTTTTAGCCGCATCTGCGTACACGGCACCTGCCGCTGACCGGTCCCGCAATTCATCCAACCAATCCGGGTCTGCATCTGAAACCGCCCCCGCAACCAATGCATGTCGAAACGGGTCACGGAAGGCATCATAACTGGGAAACCCGACGGTTTTTGCCATCTTTACAAGGGTATAGGTACTAACGGACGCTTTGCGTGCCGTATCACGGATTGAATCGAGGCCAAAATCCGATGGATGATCAACAACATATTTTGCAGCGACCCTTAGCTGGGGTGAAAAATCAGGCAGGCCATCTTTTAGGGCTGCAATTGTGTTCATACGAAGCGTTGGATCCATCGATTCGAATTACCCTGAATTAAATAACGTATGTTATTTATTATCGATATTGACCCGACTTGTAATTACTTATTTGGTCAGCATGTGAAACGTTGGTGTGGCGCAAGGAAACGGTAAATATGCAGACTGCATTCGAGTTGATGGTTGCCCCGAATGGTGCACGACTTACCAAAGCCGATCACGCCGCGGTTCCAATTTCTGCTGCCGACGTCGCACAGACCGCCAAAACATGTGCAGACGCCGGGGCCACTGCCATCCATGTACATGTACGGGATGAAAATGGCGGGCATAGTTTGGATCCACAACGATATGCAAACACAATTGGTGAAATTGCAAAATTCACATCATTACCAGTGCAATTTTCGACAGAATCTGCTGGCCAATTTGATGTCGCAACACAGCGAAATTGCTTGGAAAACCCAGCGTCGTATGATGCCAGTGTCGCATTGCGTGAAATTGCGCGGGCACCAGATACCCTTGCTCAGACATATAGGGATGCCGCCGCAAAAAATATCGATATTCAACATATCTTATACGATGCCAGCGACGTGACGCACCTTCTTAACCTTTATGATTCTGGCGATATTCCCCTGCAATCGCAGCGCACAATTTTTGTTTTGGGTCGCTACACCAAGGATCAGGTTTCTACCCCTGCGGACCTAAAACCATTCTTAGCGGCAATGGGCACCACACCTTTGACATGGTCAGTCTGTGCGTTTGGTCAAAATGAACAAGCGTGTTTACTGGCAGCCCTGAACGCCGGTGGCCATGCCCGAATTGGATTTGAAAACAATCTGTGGGCCCCTAATGGTACAGTCTTTCCTGACAACGCCGCCTCCGTCGCTTCCTTTGTTGAGATTGCAGACAAGGCGGGCTTTCACCCAAGGTCTTTGAAATCATGAGCCACGTTTTTCCACGCAATATCGTTGCACCACCTGTTAAAGCCGTTTCATCAGACGGATGTTATATCTACGATGAAACTGGGAAACGCTATTTCGACGGATCAGGTGGGGCAGCTGTGACCTGCTTGGGCCACGGCGATGCCGAGGTAATCCAAGCGATCAAAGATCAGGCAGACCAGTTGGCCTATGCCCACACAGGGTTCTTCACATCTGACCCAGCAGAAGAATTGGCAGACCTTTTGATCCAACATGCGCCCGGTGATTTGGACCGTGTCTATTTCGTATCTGGCGGATCAGAGGCAGTCGAGGCCGCGATCAAGTTGGCGCGGCAATTCCATCTGGAAAACGGCGAACCACAGCGACGCCACCTGATTGCAAGACGGCAAAGTTATCACGGAAATACATTGGGCGCATTGGCGGCGGGCGGCAATCAGATGCGTCGTGCGCAGTTTGAACCTATCTTAACCAACGTCAGCCACATCGCGCCCTGCTATGAATATGCCGAACGCCGCAACAATGAATCGCCCAAGGCCTATGGCCAACGGGTGGCACAGGAATTGGAAGACGAGATTTTACGTCTTGGTCCCGACACCGTGATGGCATTTCTGGCAGAACCAGTTGTTGGTGCGACACTGGGCGCTGTGACCGCCACCGATGGATACTTCAAACGTATACGTGAAATCTGTGATACCTACGGAGTCCTTCTGATCCTTGACGAAGTTATGTGTGGCATGGGTCGCACGGGCCATTTGTTTGCCTGTGATGGTGAAGGTATTGCACCAGATATTCTTTGCATCGCAAAAGGTTTAGGTGCCGGATATCAACCGATTGGCGCCATGCTGTGCAGTAAAACGATCTATGAAACCATTGGCAATAACAGTGGTAGTTTCCAACACGGTCACACCTATATTGGTCACCCCATTGCATGTGCAGCAGCCCTTGCTGTCGTTAAGACCCTTCTTGGCCGTGGCCTGATCGATCAAGTAAACCAATCATCACAACAACTGTTCGACATTTTACACAGGTCACTGGGTCAACACCCCCACGTCGGCGACATACGCGGTCGGGGCCTGTTCGTGGGATTGGAAGTGGTGGCCGACCGCACAACCAAAACGCCTTTTGATCCAAGCAAAAAAATTGCTGCACGGATTAAGAAGGCTGCATTTGAAGCGGGGCTTGTCTGCTATCCGATGTCAGGCACACGGGACGGGCGATTGGGAGATCACATTCTTTTGGCGCCACCATTTATTGCAAATCAGGACCAAATCACAGAACTGGCCGGACTTGTTGAAACAACAATTTCTAAGGTGGAGTTGCTTAATTCGTGATCATCTAGTGTTGATTTGTGTTGAAATCTGACGCGGTATTTTCAACGAGAATTGTCCCACCTTGTTTATGTATCAGCGATTATTTCGCGGTCAAATTTTTGTGTCCCCTTTCACTTTGTTTTTACAGCCTCTGAGCTGGCTTTGAAGCGGTAGCTGCCCACTATCAGGCTGGTTCTGCAAAGAGCTACTACGTTGATGCTTTACTGGCCAGCTGTAGCAATACAATCCCAACGCTAGGCGAAGACCCAAGTGTATACGCCATGAAGGCGTGTACACACCGGGAGTGCGTGACAACGCAGAAGATGCACGCTCGTTTTTGTTTAATGCGCTTCTTTCACTCAAGAACGTTAAGACACTAGGGGTTCTCCATTTTCTGTCGCAACAGCCCGAATTCAGCCATATGCCCGACCGCCTTCAAGAAATAGCAATTGAGTTGACAAGAGAAATCAGTGATGTGTCTTGTCATACCTTAGAAGCATTCAAAGCCATCGATCAAAATGGAGCATTTGTGCCTTTTGACAACAAATCTCTTCTAACTGCTGTGATGACACGTCTCGATGCATTTGAACATGATATGCTGCATGCTGAAGATACTCCGGTGGTTGCCCTGCGTGGCCTCGATCAAGAGACTGACCTGCGAAGATTCATTGCCCATTGGCTAAGAAATGTCGACAGGGGAGTTTTTGAGTTTACCCAAGAAGCAGTAGTTGCCGACGAAAAACGTACGGATATTAGGTTTCATCCACAAAACTTGGATGAATATGCGACCGTCGAGCTAAAGCGTGAAGATTGGACAATAAAGCAGTTTGAGACCGCGCTCGAAACTCAATTGGTTGGGCAATACCTCCGACACGAGCGCTGTAAGGTTGGATGCCTTCTGATTTGCCAATCCGTCCCAAGGTATTGGGTTTGCCCAACAACGGCTGAGCATTTGAATTTGGAACAAGTTGTGGATCATCTTCAAGCAATCGCAGACGATTTGATGTCAAATGATCCCACGCTGCAGCTGAAGGTCAAAGGAATTAATTACAGTACTTGATAAGTTAGATTGCGAAAGGCGCAGGCCTTTGTGAGTAGATTGTTAGTAGAAGTATCGAAGCCTAAGATTATTAAATAAAATCAAGGAGTAGTGGCGGACCGAGGAGGATTCGAACCCCCGACCCCTTGATTCGTAGTCAAGTACTCTATCCAGCTGAGCTATTGGTCCGTTGCGCTGCACATAGCCGTGGGGATTACAGGGCGCAAGGGGGAGTCTTGGAAAAGATTAGGAAATCGTGCGTTGATACGTCGGCAGGACATAAGTGTCCTTCAGATCTTCCATCGCAAACTGGCTGAAACATCAGATAGTGCGATGCGGCAGGTCAATTGTTGGTACACGCGGTCATAATCAGCCACATCCTTAACACGCAGGCGCAGGATATAGGATACACAGCATGACCCCATCCCTACGCCAACGCCTGTTTGTCACCCATCTACAAGCCGTGAACGAAACTTACTTCGGGCAAATGAAGGTGCATTTTCGTTTGCTTGGTTGCTGCTGAAAAAGGTAGGCTGTGCGCTGCATCACGTGATCGAACCTGTGTATGAAAAACCATCAGCGATCGGACTGTTCAGCTTGCCGATCAGATGAAGGTTCGGCACGGTTAACTCTTCGGTAATTCGATCCGAAAACAGGTTCCAGTGTCGTCTGACCGTTCCAAAATCAACGCACCACCGTGCCCACGGATCAATTCTGCGCTGATCGCAAGGCCCAGTCCTGACCCACCTTGCGTGGTTCCTCCCGAAAACGCCGCAAACAAGTTTTCTTTTGCACGGCCTGGTAACCCAGGCCCCGTATCAATGACAGAAATCACTGACATATCGCCTGTATCCTCAGCGCTGATTGTAATCTTTGCTTGTAGGAAGCGCGCATCAATCGCTTGGCGGGCATTGCGGACCAGATTGGACAGCACGCGGTACAGTTGTTCTTTGTCCGCCAGAACCGCCAAATCCGTTG
>JBMZCY010000069.1:0-8921 GCA_049613825.1 Planktomarina sp. | reverse complement strand
ATTTAAGGCCGCCTGACCCAAAAACTATATTAGAAATACACAAAGAAATTATTATTACCAGCATTTCTGAGAATCAAATAACTTTTTTATATGAAGGGGAGTTAAACTATTTTTCGACCTTCAAAATCTCACGCGCCAACCTGGCTTCGCCACAGGCCCGTGCCGGCGCGTGCCCGGTTGGCACCCAAGCATTCCAAACTTCGTTCAGTTCAGCGAAATACTTCATGTCAGACAACCAAACGACCGCCTGCAAAATATGCTCGCGATCAGATCCTGCTTCAGCCAGCAAAGCGTCAACACGTGACAGGCAGTCAACGGTTTGCTCGGTAATGCTATCACCATTACCAACTTGACCGGACAAATAGATTGTACCGTTGTGTTTCACAATTTTGCTGGACCGTTCACCGGTATGCATACGTTCGATCATGGGATTACCTTTCTAATTTGCTTTCCCTGCCCTAGCAGGACCGTCAGCCATACAAAATGTTAAATCGTGTTTTGATCGCGGCATCTTGGGCATCGGTCAGATATTGCGGGCTATGACTTTTCAGGATCTCGCGTGCTTTGGCGTTGGCAACTGACCACGCATCCGGTGCGCCGTTTAACGCCCACGTGCGCGGCTCGTCACGGTCGGCAATTGTGGGATAAAAGTAATCTCGTTCCATCGCGGCCAGTGTTTGTGTCCCACCAAGGAAATGTCCCTCGCCCATCACGGCCTCAATGATGGCATCATACCCTAAGGTTTCCGCCGATACTTCGATCCCGCGCAAGGCGCGATAGGTGTGGGAATGCATTTCATCGTCCAGAATAAATGCCTCGAAACTGGCGCCCAGCAACGATGCCGTCATGCCAGAGCTTTCGTAGATCAGATTCCCACCTGCAAGCGCAGCAGCCAATGATGTCAGGCCCTTTTCCATCCCGTATTGCGCATCAATCGCTTTGGCATCCGACATGGAACACGCCACGCCCGATGGCAGCCCCAACCAATTGGACAGTTGGGCAGAGGCGGCATTCAGCACGGCAGTTTCGCCACTGCCGCCCGAAAAAGCCCCCGTGCGCAGGTCAATGACCAAAGGCCAGTTTGAAAAGACCATAGGGAAGCCGGGTTGTAACGCATGAACCATCACCAAACTGGCAAGTGTTTCCGCCAAAGATTGCGCCAGAAAACCAGCCAAAGTTGCCGGGGCCGTTGCACCGGCCTGTGCCGCGGTGATGCAAGACATCGGGATGTTGTGCTTGATACATTCATACACCACATCCACGGCATCTTCGCCGAACCGCATCGGGGAAATAATCGGACTGATATGGGCCTTCATAAACGGACGCTTGGCGAATTCGCCTACGCCGCCTGCCGCAATGTCAAGCATTTCAACAATCGGTGCGACGTTTTCAGCAACAGTAAATGATGTAGCCACCGGTTTGGACGTATTCTTAAGCAGGGCATAGGCTGTGTTTATGTCCAGATCGAACGTATCAGACACATCGGTCGCCACACAGCAGCGGGTGTACCAGCTGACATTGGGCAAAGTATCTTGCAAACGAGTAAAGTTGTGCAAGTCTTCCAGCGTAGATGGTCGATAGGTACGCCTATCCAGATCCAGCGTGTGAACCGCCGCCCCGCCTGTTCCGAAATGCACAGCATCGCCACCAACGGTGATGGATCGCGCATCATCGCGTCCGTGCAGAACAAACGTCTTTGCGGCCTTTTCAACGGCATCTGCAACCAAAGTACGCGGAAACAAGACCCGCCCTGCCCCGTTGTCCACTGCGCCAACGGAAACAAGATCTTTCATCAGCCGGTCAGGCACTTCACCCAAGCCAAGGTTTTCCAGCAGGTTCAAAGTCGTTGCGTAGATGCGTTGTAATTCCCCTTCGGTAAGGGGTTTGTATGTCCCGCCTGACTGGCCAGGGGGACAGGGATCGACAACCGGCTTTGCCGCGCGCAACGCAAGGCGTTCTTGCCGACCCCCACGTTTTACAGATCGCTTCGCCATATTTCCCCCCAACGTTTCATCTTGAATACCTTGGGACGTTCTTTTTCGTACGGCAAGCGTTCTTGGGGCTTTGCCCCAAACCCCAAAGTTATTTACGCAAAATGAAAACCAAACCGGGCTTTAAATTTTGGAAGCATTTTGTTTGACTTAGTCCTGTGTGCGGAGCACCCAAATTTCAACGCGGCGGTTGTTGGCCCGCCCTGCATGGTTCTGTGCCAATACTGTGTTACGTGACCCACCGCCATCTTTGACTGATCACGTAGGGTCAGTTCTTGCACAAACGCAGCCACATTCGGCCCTGTGATTTCGACTTGGCGTTTCACGGCCACATCACACAGGATCGCATCATTGACGAGGTTCCAGATCACCGCGATCGCGGGGGATATCCTGTCGCCTCTAAACGATTAAACCGCGTCCAACAGGGTGCCGGAGACAGATGGACATTCAGCCAGCCTAAATTTACTGAGCGGTCCATTCGACTGCAATGCATTCAGGATACGGATGTCGATGACATCAAGGGCTGTGGACTTCATCGGCGGGGCTTTCACTGCAGCACATGTCCACATATAGAACAAGTCAACGCACGATCACACCTTATACAAATCTTTCATGCCCGTTTGCGCCATCGCAATCGACAACTCGTCCGTCAAAACGGACCACAACTGATTCAATCCGTCTTCGCCACCTGCCGCAATTGCAAACTGCAGGATACGGCCAAAGAACGTGAAATTCGCACCTTGGGTCATTGCCTTTAAAGCATCTTCACCAGACCGCAGGCCACTGTCAAAGAACAGCGGATAGTCATTGCCAACGGCCTGGCGGATTTCCGGCAAGACGTTGATCGGCGCAGGTGCGCTTTCCAACTGACGTGCGCCATGACTGGACACTTGGATCGCATCAACGCCAGCCGCTTTCAGCGACACGGAGTCTTCCACATCCAGCACACCTTTTACGACCAGATTGCCAGGCCACATACCACGCAGCTTTGCCAACGTGTCCCACGTCGCCCGTGCACGGCTTTCAGTACGATCAAAGTCATACCCGTCCATCAGAAAATTTGCCATCTGTGGCTTGCCTGCGAACAATGACGTCAGCGACCACTGCGGGTGCAAAGCGAAATCAATGAATTGCTTTGGTCCAATACGGAACGGCATTTTGAACCCATGTCGTAATTCACGCGGCCTACGACCGACCTCTGGCACATCCACGGTCACAACCAGAGTCTTATACCCAGCCGCTTTTGCCCGTTCGACCAGCTTGAACGTCCCTGCCCCGTCGCCGCTGAAATACAATTGGAACCACGCATGGCCGTCGGCCACATCGATGATCTTTTCCATCGGCGTAGATGCCACAGTCGACACCCCATGTGGTACCTTATGCTTTGCCGCTAACCGCGCCAGCATCAAATCAGCACCGGGACCAGACAGGTTACACATGCCCATCGGTGCAATCCCGAACGGACGCGCAGCCGTGGTGCCAAAGATATTCGCCGACGTGTCCCGGTCACTGACATCGCGCAAAATACGTGGGCGCAAGGTAATCTGATCCAATGCATTCCGGTTCCGCGCAGCACCCGTTTCCGCCCCTGCCGACCCATCGATATAATCAAAGATCATCCATGGCAGTTTACGCTGTGCGATCCGGCGTGCATCGGCTGCGGAATGGATTTGGGACGCGCTCATGGCTTAATCCTTAGTTGCGGTAAACGTGCACGGCACAAGGGGCGTGGCGTACGACGCGTGCTGCAGTTGACCCCAACAGATAGTCAGCCAACCCAGGTTTGTGCGACCCCATAACAATGCAGTCGATGTCGTTTGACCCTGCATAATCAATGATGGACCGGTAAGTATGCCCCTTCACAATCTCTGGTGTGACATTCAGACCAGCCGTCTTTTCCGTCAATGTTGCGCGGGCCTTTTCAAACCCGTCTTTTACAACTTCTGCATCCAGATATGAGCTTACCGATCCTTGTGGAGCCTCAAACACGTGCAAAGCCACAACCAGACCATCAGCCCCCGCCAAATTGCGAGCGATAGACAGCGTCTGCGGCGACACATCATGGTCCAACGCCATAGGAACAAGGATTTTTTTATACATTGTCATCTCCGATCAGAGCGTTAGGCCCAAGGGTTCAGAATGATTTTAGGGCTGGCAACTGTACCTGCCCGCAAGTCTGCAAACGCCTGCTGACCACCCGCCAAGGGGCGTGCTTCGGTCCAGTCCAACGGACCCAAACGTCCATCAAAGATCGCAGCCGCCGTATCGCGGAAATCTTGCATAGTATAGGTGTAAGTGCCGATGAAGGTAACTTCTTGCAGGGTAATCCGACGAATATCGAGGCCTTCAACACTGTCGCCAAGACCCACATGCGCAATGACGCCACCTGGCGCTGTCAATTCGGACGCTTTGGCCCGCGTGGCGGCATATCCAACAGCGTCGATGACAACACTGTAAGACCCTTCGGCCAGTGCCGTGACGTGTTGGCCACATTTGACAGAAAGGAATTCACGGCGACCGTCATTCGGTTCTGCAACAGTCACATCGTCAACGCCCATTGCTTTCAACGCCAAAGCAGCCGCCAGGCCAATCGCGCCGCCGCCGATCACCAGTGCAGTGCGGTCCATTGCAGGATGCAGCACCTCTAACGCCAAACGAACGGCGTGCCAGCTGACCGCCAAGGGCTCGGCCAACGATGCTTTCGCTATATCAACACCATCCGGCACTTCGACAAAGTTCCGGTAGGGCATGGAAACATACTGCGCAAAGGCACCTTCACGCGGTTGCATCGAGATAATTTCGCGGTTCGGACACAGGTTTTCGCGACCCGCTTTACATGCAGAACACTCCATACAGGTCACCAGCGGATTGATCGTCACCCGCGTGCCGTCTTTGTCGCCACCAACAATCGTGCCAGCAGCCTCATGCCCCAAAATCAGAGGCGCAGGGCGGCGGGCATCGTGGCCCAGAAAGGCGTGCATGTCGGACCCGCAGATGCCGACCGCTTCAATTTTAACAAGGTGCTCACCATCCGCAGGAACAGCGCCCGGCACATCGCGGAAGCCCAATTGTTCCACACCATCGTACACAAGTGCTTTCATTTCGCGGTAAACCCCCCGTCGACCATCAAAACCTGACCCGTCACATAGCTGGACGCATCAGAGGATAAAAAGAGTACTGGCCCGTCCATGTCATCCAACCGACCATTGCGGTTCAAACATGTTTGCGCAGCATTGCGGGCCGCGCGTTCGGGATCATCAAATACTGCAGCCGTCAGTTCAGTCGGAAAGAACCCCGGCCCGATGGCGTTGGCTGTGATGCCAAAGGGCGACCAAGCTTCGGCCATCGCACGGGTCAGTTGACCAATCCCGCCTTTGGTCGCCCCATAAGCAATCCCACCTGGAAACGCCCGTGTGGTCTGCAAAGACGCGAAATTCACGATCCGGCCCCAGCCCTTTTTCTTCATCGCAGGAACAAAGGCGCGGGACAGGAAGAACGGAGCCGACAGGTTCAACGCAAGCGTCATGTCCCATCCATCATCCGTCACATCATCCGCCGGTTCGCGCGTGTTCACACCCGCCGCATGGATGATAATGTCTGGTGATCCGAATGGCGCAGAAACTTGTGCCGCAAGCGCCTCCATGCCGTCACGATCAGCAACGTCACCCACAACGGCGGCAGCGTTTGATCCCACCTCTGCCACCAGATTGTCCAATGCATCTGCACGACGGGCAACGCCCACCACTTTCGCACCTGCACCGGAAAGCGCCAGCGCCGCCCTACGCCCAAGGCCGGAACTGGCCCCGGTGATGCAGGCAGTTTTGCCAGTAAGATCAAACAGCACTGACATTATTCAGTCGCAGACAGATCGAAGTTTTCGCCAGGGAAGTACTTCGCCAGGCGCACATCAGCCGCGCGTGCGTGGCCTTCCATGCCTTCCAGACGTGAAATACGTGCTGTTGCGATCGCAACTTCCTTGGACGCGTCCTGCGTTGTGCGCTGCCAAGTGACCATCTTCATGAACTTGTGCACGGACAGACCGCCAGTGTAGCCCGCAGCGCGCGATGTTGGCAGAACGTGGTTCGTGCCAGACGCCTTGTCGCCGTAGGAAACCGTTGTTTCTTCACCCAAGAACAGGGAACCATAGCAGGACAAACGACCCAGCCACCAATCCAGATCTTCGGCTTGAACAGTGAGGTGTTCCGGTGCGTATTCATCGGAACAAGCGGCCATTTCTTCGCGATCTTCGCAGACGATGACCTCGGCATAATCACGCCATGCCGCGAACGCGTTGTCACGGTTCAGCTGTGGCAGATCTTCGATCAGGCCGGGGACCAGATCCATGACTTTGTTTGCCAGTTCTTTGTCATCTGTGACCAACCATACGGGCGAGTTATATCCGTGTTCCGCCTGTGACACCAAATCCGTCGCCACGATATGCGCGTCAGCGGTTTTGTCAGCCAGAACAAGGCTGTCTGTTGGGCCTGCGAACATGTCGATGCCGACACGGCCAAACAAAATACGCTTGGCTTCTGCAACAAACTGGTTACCTGGGCCGACCAAGATGTTGGCTTCTGGCAGATCAAACAGACCGTAAGTCATTGCCGCAACGCCTTGGACACCACCCATGGCCAAGATTTTGTCCGCACCACAGATGTGTGCCGCATAGATAATTGCGGGTGCGACACCAACTTCTGGACGTGGTGGGGAACAGACAGCGATGTGGCCGCAACCGGCGACTTTCGCAGTTGTTACAGTCATGATCGCCGATGCGATGTGGCTGTAGCGGCCGCCCGGAACATAGCAGCCTGCGGCATCCACTGGGATCGCTTTCTGGCCAGCCACGAAACCGGGGCTGATTTCCATTTCGACGTCTGCAACAGTGCTTTTCTGCAACTCGGCAAAGCGGCGCACGTTGTCAGCTGCGAACTGAATATCTTGCTTCAGCTTTTCAGGAACTTTCGCAATCGCTGCATCAATTTCGGCTTGCGACAGAACAACACTACCTTCGTATTTGTCAAACTTGGCTGCGTATTCCAACGCTTTAGCGTCGCCGCCTGCTTCGATGTCTGTCAGGATGTTTTTAACAATGTCCTGCACTTCGGTCGCATCGGACGTTGCTGTCAGGGTTGCTTTCTTGAGGTATTCGCGAGTCATATCACAAAGCCTTATGTTCGAGTTGTGTTGCATTTGGCCGGACACTAGGCGGGAATCCCTGCAAAATGCAAGCGCTTACATTTTTTATCTGTGCGCATTTGCAGGGAATCCTTTAAGATGAGGAAAATCATTGAAAGATTGCCGACTGTTATATGAGTGAAGCCTACCAAACCCCAACACTGGAAGACGTAGCCAAAGCCGCCGGCGTCTCAACCGCGACAGTTTCACGCTGTTTAAATACATCAGAAAAAGTGTCCCTCAAGAATCGTGAACGCGTCATGAAGGCCGTGAACGATCTGGGTTATACACCCAACTTTGGCGCCCGTGTAATGGCAGCCAAACGTACGCGCACCATCGGGGCCATTATCCCTACTATGGAAAACGCGATCTTCGCGCGTGGGCTGCAAGCATTTCAGGAACAGTTGCATGAATTGGGCTATACATTGCTGGTTGCCAGCAGCGCCTACGATCCAGAATTAGAGGCCGAGCAAGTCAAATCGTTGATCGCCCGTGGGGCAGATGCATTGTTGTTGATTGGATACGAACGCAATGCAGAGGTTTATGACTTTCTAGAACGGCGCAATATCCCAGCGCTGGTGGCGTGGTCCCATCAGACTGACAATCGCGTGCCGTCTATTGGGTTTGACAATCATGCATCTATGGCCGCGTTAACAGAACAGGTCTTGTCGTACGGCCATAAAACCATCAGCGTCATTTCAGGCATTGTTGCAGGCAACGACCGTGCAGCAGGGCGATTGCAGGGCATTCACGATGCCATGGCGCAGGCCGGATTGTCTTTGCCCGATGATAGGGTTGTTGAAGCCACTTATGATTTTGAAAACGGTGGCTCGGCCTTTCAACACTTGATGACCAAAGCCCCGCGTCCCACGGCCATCATTTGCGGCAACGATATTCTGGCGGCAGGTGCGATGCACAAGGCGCGGGACATGGGATTGGACATCCCCAAAGATGTGTCCATTACAGGGTTTGATGATATTGAGTTGGCCAGCATTCTGTCCCCTGCCCTAACCACCATGCATGTCCCCCACCGCGCAATGGGCAAGGCCGCAGCGGTTGAGATCATAGACATGCTGGAAAAGCGCAGCACAGGGCGGACAACAAAATTGGAGAGTTCTTTCAAACTGCGGGCATCTTTGGGGCCTGTGCCACTTTAATTTACACAGATCGCAGGCTTGCCAATCTTCATAGGACATCCAATTCATATCCATGTCGAAGAAAACACTGAACACCACCAACCTCGAAGCCCTCGGCGCCGAAAAGCTGGCCGCGCTATTGATCGAGGTCAGCACAGGCAGTGCGGATATCAAGCGCAGATTGCGGCTGGAACTCAGCCATAATCTGGGACCCGCAGAACTTGCCCATGATGTGCGCAAACGTTTGGTGGCCTTGCGCAATTCCAAAAGCTTTGTCGGATGGCGCAGGCGGAAGACGTTGATCAAAGACCTGACCACGCAGCTAGCTATGATCACGGACAAGATCGGACCTGATGATCCCAAAACCGCGTTCGACCTGCTGTGGCAATTTATTGAGCTGGCCCCGCCGATCTATGATCGCGTCGATGACAGGCTCGCAGGATTCGTGGGCGAACATCACCGCGCCGAGCATTTGCTCTTCGGTCAGCTCTTTGGCTTCGGATTCCACCATCATGACCGCATCAGCCGTACCGGCGACGACCAGATCAAGTTCTGAGTCTTCGAGTTCCGGAATAGTCGGGTTCAGAACATAGTCCCCGTCAATCAGGCCGACACGGGC
>JBMZCY010000068.1:0-9090 GCA_049613825.1 Planktomarina sp. | reverse complement strand
GTTTGATCACCAGCGAATGATAGCGCGTCGCTTCAAACGGGCTGGGCAGGTTTTTGAACAGGCCCGTGCCTGTGTGATGCATCGTACCCATTTTGCCGTGAACGATTTCACCGCAACGTACGATTTCGCCACCGAATGCTTCACCGATGGTCTGGTGTCCCAGACACACCCCCATCAAAGGCGTCTTCGTTTCTGCCGCTGCTTGCGTCAAGGCTAGACAAATCCCTGCCTGTGCCGGGTCTTTGGGACCGGGCGACAAAAGGATTGACGACGGGGTCATCGCCATCGCCTGTTGCACATCAAGTGCGTCGTTGCGTTTGACGACAACATCCGCACCCAATTCGCCCAGATAATGCACCAGATTATAGGTGAAACTGTCGTAGTTATCGATCAGTAGCAGCATGGGATGTCCTTTTTTACATAATCCGACAGTACTAAGGCGAAATCACCCCTCGCCACCGTCCTATTGGACAGGGTATAGATGGGCAAGGGTGGGGAAAAAGGTCAAGGGCGCAATGGTGACTCGACCAAACATTTCCTGCGTGGCAACTGAAACGGACAATGGTGGGCGGCACAGTGTTCAAAGGATTTATATTCGGCGCAATTTGGGGCACCTTATTCGGTGCGCTTGTTCTTATACTGGTGTCGTTGATAGCTGAAGTACCGGGACAAAAGTCACCCAATGCGACGATTGAAACAGCTTTGATCCGCAGTGTTCCCATACCTGTAGATCCAAATTTAGGCCCAGTAACGCAGGGTGATACAGCGACACAAACGGTGCAACCGGAACGCACAGCAACCGATTCGACAGTGTCCGCTGCCCTTCCGGCAGAGGTCACATCGCCAGGGTTGCAGCCCGCACCTGTGGTTGAAACCGATCCTTTGGGCGGTGCTAGTGATGGAACAGCCGTACTGGGGGATGTTGTTGAAGGGGATGAACCTGTCTTCCAAACACCCCAAGCCGCTGCGCCAGAACAACCAACCATCGAAGTTATCGAAACAGCCCCACTACCTAATACTCAAGCGGCAGAGGCAGCAATTGATATTGCACGTGCAACTATTCTCAATGATATTATTTTGGCACCCGCCCCGGAACCCGGACTGACAGATGCCGGCGATACATTGGACGGTTTGCCCGCCACGGCACAGGATGTGATATTGAATCGTCTGCCGACTGTGACAGGCACGAGCGGAGATGCGGCTGCGGACTTACCACCTGTTAAGCAGTTTGCGGTTGTAACGGACGTTGATCCGGAAAAGCCTTTAATGTCAGTGGTTTTGTTGGATGACCCGCGCCGGGTTCTTGGGCCAAGTATTCTTGCGTCGGTCAGTGTGCCTGTGACGATTGCAGTGGACGCTGCTGCACCTGATGCTTTGGAACGCAGCAAAGCGTATCGTGATGCAGGGGTTGAGATTGTTCTATCAGCAACACTGCCGACCCGCGCGTCTGCATCTGATATTGAGTCTGCATTCGGATTTTACTTTAGCGCGGTTCCCGAGGCTGTAGCCGTTTTTGATGCGACCGGAAACGGATTTCGTGGAGACCGCCAGATTGCAGAGGCGGTTAACAATATTTTAGCAGATAGCGGTCACGGATTGCTCACCCTTGACCAGGGCCTGAATAGTACAGGTCAATCCGCACTCAGCGCAGGCATCCCTGTTGCTACAATCAACCGGGATTTGGACCGTGAGGGACAAAATGCTACTGTTATCCGGCGTTTTCTGTCTCAAGCTGCTTTTAATGCACGTCAGCAAAACGAGATTTCCGTCCTTGCGCGACTACGGCCAGATACGGTAACAGCTTTGCAAATTTGGGCGCAGCAGGAACGGGCAAAAAGCTTAAACCTCGTTCCAATCTCGGTCATTTTGAACCGTTAGGGTTAGTTAATACGCCCTGTGAATCTGCCTGCGTTTTCAGCGGCGGCCCACACGGCTTTCGCCTTGTTTACTGTTTCCTGCCATTCGGCTTCGGGCACGCTGTCATAGACAACGCCGCCGCCCGCTTGGCTGTACAATTTGCCGTCTTTGATCACTGCTGTACGCAGCGCGATGCAAATGTCCATTTCGCCATTGGCCGACAGATACCCACATCCACCACCGTAAACGCCGCGCTTTTCGGGTTCCAGTTCGTCAATGATTTCCATGGCACGCACTTTGGGTGCGCCGGACAAGGTTCCTGCGGGCAAGCCAGCAAGCAATGCGGACAAAGCATCTTCCTCTTCCGCCAATTCACCGACCACGTTGGACACAATATGCATGACGTGGCTATAGCGTTCGACCGTGAATTCTTCAGTAGGCCGCACGGTGCCTATCTTGGCAACACGTCCCACATCATTCCGACCCAGGTCCAACAGCATCAAATGCTCAGCCAGTTCTTTCTGGTCTGACATCAGATCAACTTCCAAAGCTTTGTCTTCGGCAACTGTTTTGCCGCGCGGACGGGTGCCTGCGATAGGCCGCACGGTGACTTCACCGTCCATTACACGGACAAGGATTTCGGGGCTGGCGCCTGTGACTTGGAATCCGCCGTAGTTAAAGAAGAACATGAACGGCGACGGATTTGTACGACGCAAAGACCGATACATGGAAAACGGCGGGGCTGTGAAATCCTGAGTCCATCGTTGGGCGGGAACAACTTGGAAAATATCGCCTGCTTTGATGTAGTCCTTCGCCTTTTCAACCGATGCCAGATAATCGGCCTTGGTTGTATTGGACACAGGTTCGCCCACGTGCAACTCACCGCCATCCAATTGACGGTCGCTTGATGGCAGGGGGCGGTCCAGATCCCGCAGTGCGTCCATCACCCTTTCCGCCGCCTGCGCATAGGCAGCTTTTGCAGATAGACCGGAACTGGCCCACGCGGGGGATACAAGGATCACTTCGCCCTTAACCCCGTCCAGAACCGCAACCACCGAAGGCCGCATCATCACAGCATCGGGTAAACCAAGCGGGTCAGGATTCACATTCGGCAGGTGTTCAACCAGGCGGATCATATCATAGCCCAGAAAGCCAAACAGCCCCGCCGCCGCAGATGGTAGATCAGCAGGAATATCGATCTTTGATTCGGCCATCAGCGCACGCAAAGTATCCAACGGATGACCATCAAGATTGGTGAATGCGTCATCTTCAAACCGCGCTGTCCGGTTTATTGACGACTGTTCACCGCGACATTGCCAGATCAGGTCAGGCTTCATCCCGATGATCGAATATCGCCCGCGAACTTCGCCACCGGTCACACTTTCCAGAATAAAGCTGTTCCGTTTGGCGGACGCCAGTTTCAGCATGACAGACACAGGCGTGTCTAAATCTGCTGCGAAACGTGTATAGACCAGCTGGTTTTCACCCCTGTCAAACTTTTGCGCAAAGTCGGGGAAATCAGGCGTCAGTGTCATTGGCTATGCCCACCACGGACCTGCGATGTGATCGAGGCCAGTGTTTGCTGGTTAATATCAACATCCAGCGTTTGCTGAACACCTTGGGCAAAGCTGTCGAAGATCGACTGGCTCAGTTGATCAGACAGGCTGCTGGTCAACAAATCACGCAGAGTGGTGGCCTCATCCGTATCGGTTTCAGCCGGATGAATGGCATTCAGCTGTATAATCAGAACCGAACCCGCATCCTGAACGGTGCGCGTTTCACCCAGTTCCACCTCAAATGCGGAACTGATCAGGGCAGGTGTGACATCATCAATGATATCCGTGCGGGACATGTCAGCCTCTTGAACCGTAATCAGGCCGAGGGATGACAGTTGTGCATCACCCAGCTGATCGACCAAACCATCGGCGTATGTGGTCAGGGCAGTTTGTTGTGCATCGCGTGCCCATGCCGCTTCAACCTCGGCCTTTACAGTGTCAAAGGGTTGAAGGGCGGCGGGTACATCTTCGATAAATTCGATTGCAAAGTAGCCACCATCAGACAGGGATAGCAATTCTGGAAAATCATCTACAGTCACGTCTGCCGCAGCGGTTTGAAATTCCGAATAGTCATTCAATGCAGAATCCACACCACGATGCCAGTCCAATGTTCCGAATTGCATCGCAGTCTCGGTTGCCAGTTCTTGCAATGTTGCACCACCGGCCAGCAGGTCGTTGATATCTTCACCTTGCGCTTGCAGTTCGCTTTCAGCTTTTTCCCGCGCCAGTTCATCGCGCAGGTCGGCGGTTGCGGTCGCCAGCGTTACTGTTTGCGCATCCAAAATGACCGAAATGCGGTAAATTGCGGGGCCAAGATCGGTGGGCAAAGGACCAACCACACCAGGTTCGGCCGGGGCGAAAACAGCAGCCCCCAGATCACCAAGGTCGGTTTCGATGACATCACCCAAATCAACGTCTGCCATTGTAAGGCCACGGGCCTCGACGGCCGCCTCAAATGTGGATGTGTCTGCTGCAATGGCATCAATCGCCGCTTGCGCTGCGTCTTGATCAGGGAAAATCAAACGCTCAACGATACGGGTCTCAGGTGTGTTGAATTGATCGGAACGTTCTTGATAAAGGGCTGCAATCTCAGCGTCGCTGACATCCATCGTGTCCAGAATTTGATCGGGGGATGCCCAGATGTATTCGATGCGTTTCGCAGCAACAGATGTGAAAAGAATTTCGTTTTCGGCATGGAATGTGGTCAGGTCTTCGGCCGTCGGAACTGGGGTTCCGGTGGAAATGTCAGAATCAGACACCTGAACCCAAGCAAAGTTGCGGGTTTCGCCGATGAATTTCAAAAGCGTATTTGCATAGGCATCAGGTGCTGCTACATCGCCAATCACTGCTTGGGCCAGAATATCGCGGGTCGCAGATTCGCGCAGGCTGGTCTCGAACTCAGCTTCGGATAGGCCGTTTTGATCTAATAGCTGCGCGTACGCTGCACGGTCAAAGCTGCCCGTTAGGCCTGTGAAGGCAGGGATCGCCAAAATCTGACGACGAACTTCGGCATCGCCAACGGACAATCCCAAATCAGTTGCAACCTGATCCAAAGATCGTTGTGCAATCAGGCCAGCCAGCGCTTGGCGATCAAGGCCCAGACCTTGAACCTCTTGTTGTGTCAACGCACGACCAATCTGTTGTTCGGTTTGGCGCGTTTGGTTGTTCAAGGCTGTGTAATATGATTGCACGGACAGGGGTTTGTCGCCCACCGTACCAATGCTGCGGGCGGTACCCGACAGCCCTGCGGCACCAAAGCCGATCATGGCGAACATCAGCAGACCGACAATGATCCAGATAGCGGCGCTGCTTGCGGTGCTTCGTTTCTTTTCGGCCATATGATCGGTCCCCTAAACTTCGTTTCGATTTTGTCTAAGCAAAAGACGAAAGGGGTACAAGCTGTGCTACAGGTCTAGGGCGGCCAATCTGTCAAACAATTCCGCGATCTGCGTGCTGTTGATGTTGGCAAAGGCGATCCGTAGTTGTTTTTGGCCTGCGGGATCATCGAATGGCATGAAAAAGGTGCCGGGCAATGTCAGGATCGACGCCTGTTCGACAAGGACCGGAGCAAGGTCGGCGGATGACATATCAAACGGGTGTTCGACGTAGGCAAAATACGCACCACATCCCAGTAGCTTCCAGCCTTTGGCGGCAACTTTGGCGAAGTTGTCTTCAATGGTGTCGCGGCGGGACAGAATTTCATCCCGTTCCCCTGACAACCATTCACCAAGGTTTTGCATACCCCAAAGCGCTGCTTTCTGACCCAACTGGTTCGGGCAAACGGAGATTGTATCAAGGAACTTTTCAACACCTTCCATCCGGTCAACCGACGTCACAATCGCGCCGACACGATGCCCCGTCAGGCGATACGCCTTTGAGAACGAATATAGATGAATCAACGTCTGATCCCAGTCTGCCCGCTGAAACAGAGTATGCGGCGCACCTGTTTGCGAATGAAAATCACGGTAGGTTTCGTCTACGATCAAAGCGATACCGTGGCGGGCGCACAGATCAAAGAACGCCTCCATCAAGGCAATCGGGTATTCGACACCGCACGGATTGTTCGGCGTGATCAAACTGATCGCGCGGGTTTTGCCTGTGATTAAGGCCTCGGCAGTTGCTACATCTGGTAGCATATCGCCGGAACAGGGCAGAGCGGTTGCCGTTACGCCCTGCATATCCAACCACATTTTATGGTTAAAGTAGAATGGGGTCGGAATAATAACCGCGTCCCCCTCGGAACACAGAACTGAAATCGCTGCCGAAAACGCTTGGTTACAGCCGGATGTGATCCCAACTTGATCTGCAATCAGATCACCGCCGTAAGACGCTGACCATTGCTTTGCGACTTCGCGGCGTAACCCATCCAACCCCAAAACAGGACCATATAAATGTGTACCAGGTTCATTCAACGCCGCTGCCATCGCCGTGATCAACGGCGCAGGCGGGGCCTCAACTGGGGCCGCTTGACTGACATTCAACAAAGGTAGGTCGGAAAAGTCGTGTCCGTCCAACCACCGCCGCGCTTCCATTACGGGCGGGCTGAACGTTGCAGCCGTGCGGCCCGTCATGACAGTGTCACCAACGCATGACGCTTCTTGCCCGCACTTAACTTCATGGGGGTGGCCAGATCAGCCGCAGTCACCATCATGCCAGCATTGTCCAGCAGTGCGTCGTTCACTCGCGCGCCATTTTCTTTGATAAGGCGCTTCACATCTTTGCCAGACCCCGCAAGGCCTGCTTTTACGATGATCTGTACGATAGACGTCCCATCGCCCAATTCATCCACAGTCAGTGCCAGCGTTGGCAAATCAGCCCCCGCGCCACCTTTTTCAAACACCTCTTTCGCGGTCGCCTCTGCCGCCTTCGCAGCCTCGGCACCGTGCAACAGAGTCGTCACTTCGTTTGCTAAAATCACTTTGGCCTCGTTAATCTCGGACCCTTCCAACGCGCCCAGACGTTCGCATTCCTCAACAGGCATTTCCGTGTATAGCTTCAGGAAGCGACCTACATCAGCATCCGTTGTGTTTCGCCAAAATTGCCAGAACTCATAAGACGACAGCATGTCAGGGTTCAACCAAACGGCACCAGACGCCGACTTGCCCATCTTCTTACCGTCAGACGTGGTCAGTAATGGCGATGTCAGACCAAAGATCTGATTGTCAACAACACGACGTGTCAGGTCGATACCATTCACGATGTTGCCCCATTGATCCGACCCACCAAACTGCACAAGGCAGCCATAGCGGCGGTTCAGTTCAAGGAAGTCATAGGCCTGCAAGATCATGTAGTTGAACTCAAGAAAGCTCAGCGATTGTTCGCGATCAATCCGTGATCTCACACTCTCAAACGCCAGCATCCGGTTGACCGAGAAATGCTTGCCGATGTCGCGCAGAAATTCCAGATAGTTCAACCCGTCCAGCCATTCTGCGTTGTTCAACATCAAGGCACCCGTGGGGCCTTCTTCGTAATCAATGTACGCGGAAAAGACCTTTTTGATCCCTGCGATATTCTCATCAATCTTTTCTTCGGTCAGCAACGGACGTTCATCGGCACGGAAAGACGGATCGCCAACCTTGGTCGTCCCGCCACCCATCAACGTGATCGGCTTGTGCCCCGTCTTCTGCAACCAACGCAGCATCATGATCTGGATCAACGATCCCACGTGCAACGAAGACGCCGTCGCATCAAAACCAATGTATCCCGGAACAACATCCGCCACCAATGCTTCGTCCAAACCTTGATAGTCGGTACAATCGGCTAAAAAGCCACGCTCCATCATCACGCGCATAAAGTCTGATTTTGGATGATAGGTCATTTGGTCTTGTCCCGTAGATCGTGTCATGGGACTCTATATGGGAACGGGATTAGCAGGGGAAGGCCACATGGCGCTACACGAACCGATTTGGATCGCGGGATGTATGTCCGGCACGTCAATGGACGGCGTTGATGTGGCCATGTTGCGAACTGACGGCGTGCAGATTTATGAATTTGGCCGGACTGCGTACCGCGCGTTTACTGACGCCGAACGCGCCGTGATCAACCACGCACAAGGACAATGGCACGATGGGCCTGATGTTGCTGCTGCCGCGAAGGTTGTTGAGGACGCCCATATCGAAGTGTTGTCGGACTTCCCTGAGGCCCAGATGATCGGTTTCCATGGCCAAACCCTTGCCCATGATCCCGCTGGTAAAGGCACACATCAAGCGGGGGATGGTGCTGTTTTGTCGAGCAACCTAAATCGCCCCGTCGTTTGGGATTTCCGTACGGCTGATGTGACCTTGGGCGGACAGGGTGCTCCGCTCGCACCAGTCTATCACGCAGCCCTTGTGCGGTGGGTTGGAATTGCTGCGCCTGTGATGGTTCTAAATCTGGGTGGCGTTGGCAATTTGACATGGATCGATCCATCTGCGCCGGATGATTTGCTGGCATTCGACACAGGCCCCGCCAATGCGCCGCTCGATGATCTGATGCAAACGCGCCTTGGTCAGGGGTATGACAAAGACGCAAAGATTGCACGGGCAGGGACCATCGATCAGGCCATGGTCGATCAGATTCTTGCACTGCCGTACTTCCAACAGCTTCCGCCAAAGTCCTTGGACCGAAATAGCTTTGCAGATGCCCTAAATTCAATCCGACACTTGTCCACCGAAGATGCCGCCGCCATCCTGACCGAAGTCATGGTCGCCTCAGTCATCAAAGCACTGGATCATTTACCATCCGATCCCAGCCAAATCTGGGTCTGCGGTGGCGGCAGACAAAACCCGCTGGTAATGGAACGCCTGACCTCTGCCGCCCCATGCACCGTTCAAAATATTGATGAATTCAATATAGACGGTGATATGGTCGAAGCTCAAGCCTTCGCCTTCCTCGCCGCCCGGGTCAAAGCAGGCTTACCCACTTCGTTCAGCGGCACAACTGGCGTGGTGATGTCCGTTGGCGGTGGTACAATCAGCGGTTAATCGGGAATTTAAAAATCAGCGGCCGCCATTTCAAACCCCGCAAACTGAAACCCGGGCTGACGGTACAGCCGACAAGTGTCCAATCACCCCGCGTTATGGCCGCTTGCCAATGATCTTTCGGCACAACAATCTGTGGTCGCTGACCTTCAAGCAAATCAGGCCCCAAAATGTGCCGCTCGACTGGCCTGGCATCGGACGCGCCATGCATGATTCAA